>JBAQER010000093.1:0-5900 GCA_049286845.1 Bradyrhizobium sp. | reverse complement strand
AGAGCGGCGTCGAGAAGTACTCCACCGAGGTGGTGCTGCAGGGCTTCAATTCGAACCTGACCATGCTCGATGGCCGCAGCGGCGGCGGGGGTGGCAATTTCGGCTCCGATGATTCCGGCAGCGATTTCGGCTCCAGCGGCCCCTCGAGCGCCGCGCCCCGGCGCGCCGTTGCGGCGGCCGGCGCGCGCAACAGCGACATGGACGACGATATTCCGTTCTGATGGCTCAGGCCCGGCGAGGGCCGCCGGCAGGCGGCCTTCGACCCATGGCTTGGGAAGGTGAACCGTGCGGCGATTGATCTTGACATTGGAAAGATAGATGTAAATACTCGTCACATCAATCTTCCGGCCGATCCTGAGGGGCTGGCCCTTGGGGTTTCAAATGTCGCTCGCGCCGCTGTTGAATGCCGCTCCCGAAATCCAGCTACACGCCTTTGCCGCGATGGCGGCCTTTGCCCTCGGCACGGTCCAGTTGGCCGCGCCCAAAGGCACGCTGCCGCACCGGTCGCTGGGCTGGGTCTGGGTGGTGCTGATGCTGGTGATCAGCGGATCCTCGTTTCTGATCCATGGGATCAAGATGTGGGGACCGTGGAGCCCGATTCACCTGCTGTCGGTGTTGACGCCCATCACGCTGGTGATGGCCGTGCTGGCCGCCCGCGCGCACCGCGTGCGCGCCCACAAGATCGCGATGATATCGCTCTTCGCCGGTGCGCTGCTGCTCGCGGGGCTGTTGACGCTGGTGCCGGGACGGATCATGCACGACGTCCTGTTCGGCTCCTAGAGAGCCCTGGCAGGAGCCTGCCGGAGCCAGGCTTTTTGCGCCGCCTCGAGGGGCTGGTTTCGCGGTGTCGGCGCCCAGCGCCAATGGCCCCGTAAGTCCATGAAAGAACAAAGGGAAAAACCGCTCGCTTGAATCAGTTAGGGGGTGGTTCGAAGGCATTCGAACTGCTATATGATTCGAAGCCAAAACTGACCGGATTTCCCCTTTGTCTGACCCTGAAGATACGACGCCCGGCGAACCGCCGGCGCCCTCGGATATTCGTCCCGTATCCATCCTCGACGAGATGAAGCGCTCCTACCTCGATTACGCCATGAGCGTGATCGTGGCGCGAGCGCTGCCCGATGCGCGCGACGGCCTGAAGCCGGTGCACCGCCGCATTCTCTTCGCGATGTACGAGAACGGCTTCGAATGGAACAAGCCGTATCGCAAGTCGGCGCGCACCGTCGGCGACGTCATCGGTAAGTACCATCCGCACGGCGACCAGTCGGTCTACGATGCGATGGTCCGCATGGCGCAGGAATTCTCCATGCGCGTGCCCCTGATCGACGGCCAGGGCAATTTCGGCTCGGTGGACGGCGATATGGCCGCCGCGATGCGGTACACCGAATCCCGCCTCACCAAGATCGCGCAATCGCTGCTCGACGACATCGACAAGGACACCGTCGATTACCAGGCCAACTACGACAATTCGGAGAAGGAACCGTCGGTCCTGCCGGCCAAGTTCCCGAACCTCCTGGTCAACGGCGCCGGCGGCATCGCCGTCGGCATGGCGACCAATATCCCGCCGCACAACCTCGGCGAAGTGATCGACGCCTGCGTGGCGCTGATCGAAAATCCCGCGCTCACCATCGACGAACTCATCAACATCGTTCCGGGCCCGGATTTCCCGACCGGCGGCATCATCCTCGGTCGTCAGGGCATCCGCTCCGCCTATCACCTCGGCCGCGGCTCGATCGTGATGCGAGGCAAGGTTTCGATCGACACCATCCGCAAGGACCGCGAAGCGATCATCATCTCGGAAATTCCCTACCAGGTGAATAAGGCCACCATGGTCGAGCGCATCGCCGAGCTGGTGCGCGAGAAGAAGATCGAGGGCATCTCGGACCTGCGCGACGAATCCGACCGCGACGGTTTCCGCGTCGTCGTCGAGTTGAAGCGCGATGCGATGCCCGACGTGGTGTTGAACCAGCTCTATCGATTCACGCCGCTGCAGACCAATTTCGGCGCCAACATGGTGGCGCTCGACGCCGGCCGGCCGCTGTTGATGAACCTCAAGGATCTCTTGACGCTGTTCATCGCGTTCCGCGAACAGGTCGTCACGCGCCGCACCAAGTTCCTGCTCAACAAGGCCCGCGACCGCGCCCATATCCTGGTCGGCCTTGCGATCGCGGTGGCCAATATCGACGAGATCATCCGCGTGATCCGGACCTCGCCCGATCCCAACACCGCGCGCGACACCCTGATGTCGCGCGACTGGGCGGCCAAGGACGTCGCGGCGATGATCACGCTGATCGACGATCCGCGCCACCGGCTCAACGCCGACGGCACCGCGCGGCTGTCGATGGAGCAGGCCAAGGCCATTCTCGACCTGCGGCTGCAGCGGCTCACCGCGCTCGGGCGCGAGGAGATTTCCGAAGAGCTCGACAAGCTGGCGGTGGAAATCGCCGATTATCTCGAGATCCTGCGTTCGCGCGCCCGGGTCCAGGCCATCATCAAGACCGAACTGGCCGATGTGAAGTCGGAATTCGCGACCCCGCGCAAGACCGTCATCATCGAGCAGGAAGGCGAGGTCGAGGACGAGGACCTGATCCAGCGCGAGGACATGGTGGTCACGGTCTCGCATGCCGGCTACGTCAAGCGCGTGCCGCTGTCGACCTATCGCGCCCAGCGCCGCGGCGGCAAGGGCCGCGCGGGCATGCAGACCCGCGACGAGGATTTCGTCAGCCGGCTGTTCGTGGCCTCGACCCATACGCCGGTGCTGTTCTTCTCGTCGCGCGGCCAAGTCTACAAGGAAAAGGTCTGGCGGCTGCCGATGGCGGCGCCGAACGCGCGCGGCAAGGCGATGATCAACATCCTGCCGCTGGAGCAGGGCGAGCGCATCACCACCATCATGCCGTTGCCCGAGGACGAATCCTCCTGGGGCAATCTCGACGTGATGTTCGCGACCACCGGCGGCAATGTCCGGCGCAACAAGCTGTCGGATTTCGTCGACGTCAGGCGCTCCGGCATCATCGCGATGAAGCTCGACGACGACGAGGCGATCGTCGACGTGCAGATCTGCACCGAGCACGACGACGTGCTGCTCACCGCCGCCGGCGGCCAGTGCATCCGCTTTCCCGTCACCGATGTGCGGGTGTTTTCCGGCCGCACCTCGATGGGCGTTCGCGGCATCGCGCTGGCCGAGGGCGACAGGCTGATTTCGCTCTCGATCCTGCGCCATGTCGAGGCGACGTCGGACGAGCGATCGGCCTATCTGAAAATGCGCCGCGCCGTGGCCGGCGAGGCCGCGGCCGAAGAAGGCGCGGAAACCGACACCGAGGAGACCTCCGGCGCGATCCAGCTCTCTCAGGAACGGTACGCATTCATGTCGGCGCAGGAGCAGGTGGTGCTTACGGTTTCCGTCAATGGATACGGCAAGCGCACCTCGTCCTACGAATACCGGACCACCGGCCGCGGCGGCAAAGGCATCGTCGCGATGTCGGTCAATAACCGCAACGGCAAGCTGGTGGCCTCGTTCCCGGTCGAGGATAGCGACCAGATCATGCTGGTGACCGACAAGGGCCAGCTGATCCGATGCCCGGTCGAGGGCATCCGGATCGCGGGCCGCTCGACCCAGGGCGTCATCGTGTTCGACACCGCCGAGGACGAGCACGTGGTGTCGGTCGAGCACATCGGCGAGGACACCGAAAACGGTAATGGCGGTTAAGGGCGCGAATGGCGAGTAGCGAATAGAGGTTTCCCCATTCGCTATTCGCCACTCATCATTCGCCCCTCCAATCTCGATCTCGGTGCCGAACTCGGCAACCTGCCGCCGCCGGAATCAATGAGGTCCCCGGGGGGCATCCCGAGGACCTCAAACCAGAGCAATCTGGAAGCAACTTGAAAGCTGGATAGGTAAGGCCGGCGCCGCTATGGCGTGCGGTCGGCGGTGACCAGCCGGGCTTCCCGGATCACGGTCTTCTTGCCGGCGACGCGCAGGCAGGAAGCCTCGAAATTCGGCCAGGCCTGCTGTGAGCAGCTGGTGCCGACCGGGCGGATGTCGAGGCGGTCGCCCTTGGCGAGGGCTTGCGGCACGCTGGCTTCGACCTGCGGGGCAAAGCCGGGCAGAACGGTCAGTCCGGCTGCAATGAGCGCAGCGATAGCGATGGCTGAAAATGCCTTGATCATGACGGTCCCCTGTCATTGGGCCTTTTTGGCCCGCCGTTTCGTTGGTTAATGGATAGCCAGAGCCGGTTTCCGGACGTCTTCGCGGCTTTCGAAAATGGTTTCGTCCGGCCGGAGTTTTGTTTCGTGGCCCGTCCGGGGACGAAACATTGCCGGCCCGCCCGGGAGACGCCGCGACGGCGGGAGTGGTTCGGTGGCCGACCTGAAGTAAACCGGCGCCCGACGGGGAACCGCCCGGCTTGCCCGGTCGCCCGGGGCGGGGTAGACGGGGTTTATGCCCCGCATTGCACTGTATCCCGGCTCATTCGACCCCGTTACCAATGGCCACCTGGACGTGGTTAGCCACGCGGTCGGGCTGTGCGACCGCCTGATCGTCGCCATCGGCGTCCATCCCGGCAAAAAGCCGCTGTTTTCGATCGAAGAGCGCCTGGAAATGGTCCGTGCGGTATTCGAGCCGGTGGCCCGAAAGGCCGGCTGCGCGTTCGACTGCACCACCTATGACAACCTCACCATCACGGCGGCGCAGAAAACCGGGGCGGCGATCATGATTCGGGGCCTGCGCGATGGCACCGACCTCGATTACGAGATGCAGATCGCGGGCATGAACGAGACCATGGCGCCCGGGGTGCAGACGGTGTTCGTTCCGGCCTCGGTGGCGGTCCGCCCGATCACCGCCACACTGGTGCGCCAAATCGCAGCCATGGGCGGCGACGTCTCGGCGTTCGTGCCGCCAGCGGTCGCGGCCGGCCTCAAGACCAAATTCGCTACCTGACCCGCTTTCTCTGATCCGGAGTTTTCATGATCCGAATTCTTGGCCTGATCGCCGCGCTGATCCTTGCGGCCCCCGCGATCGCGCAACCGCTGCCCGCCAATCTCGACAAGGCAAATGCCGTTGTCATCGATACCACCAAGGGCCGCATCGTCATCAAGCTGCGCGCCGACCTCGCTCCGCAGCATGCCGAGCGGATCAAGCAGCTCGCGCGCGAAGGCTATTACAACAACGTGCCGTTCCACCGTGTGATGGATGGCTTCATGGCGCAAACCGGCGACGGCCAGAATTTCAACGGCACCGGCGGTTCGAAATACCCCAACCTGAAACAGGAATTTTCCAAGGTGCCGTTCACTCGCGGCATCGTCGGCATGGCGCGGCGCGGCGACAGCGTCGATACCGCGAATTCGCAATTCTTCATCATGTTTGCGACAGGCTCGAGCCTCAACGGCCAGTATACCGTGATCGGCGAAGTGGTGTCGGGCATGGATGTGGTCGACAAGCTCAAGAAGGCGCCGCCGGGCTCCGCCAGCGGCGCGGTCACCGACCCCGACAAGATGGTGAAGGTGCAGGTCGCATCCGACATCAAGTGAACCATGGCGGCGCCGCGCAGAGAGCCGCTTCTCTGGTTTGCCGCGCTGCTGCTGCTGCTGGTGCCGCTGTCGACCGCCCCGGCGCAAGGCCGGCCAGAACGGCTCGACACCATCAGGGACGTGTTTGCCAGACTGCATTCCTGCTGGAAGCCGCCGCCGGCCTCGCGCGCCAATCCGCTCGACATCACGGTGATCGTCAGCTTCAACCGCGAGGGCGCCATCCTCGGTCACCCCAGGATTACCTATGAATCGGCAAACGCCACCGACAACGACCGTTTGGCGTACCGCATCGCCGTCATGGAGGCGTTGCAACGCTGCACGCCATTGCCATTTACCGAAGGACTGGGCGGCGCCGTCGCCGGCCGGCCCTTCGC
>JBAQER010000092.1:0-9179 GCA_049286845.1 Bradyrhizobium sp. | reverse complement strand
ACCGAGGCGCTCGCGGGATCGAGGCCGTTCTTTTTCAGGAGATATTTGAGAAAGAAGTCGGTCGAGGAGCCCGGCGCGCTGACGCCGACCTTCTTGCCGGCCAGATCCTTGATCGACTTGATTTCGGCGTTATGGGAGGGCGACACCACCAGAACCAGCCCCGGATAGCGGTCGTAGACGACGAAGGCCGTCATCTCCTGCTTCTTGGCGGCGAGATTGACGCAGTGGTCAAAATAGCCGGACACCACGTCGGCGCTGCCGCCGAGCACGGCCTTCAGCGCATCGGAACCACCCTTGAGATCGACCAACTCGACCGCGAGGCCGGCCTTTTCGTATTCGCCGAGCTGCCTGGCCAGCACGGTCGGCAGATAGCACAGGCAGGCGCCGCCCCCGATCGCAACGGTGACCTTGCTCTGCGCCGCCGCAAGACCCGATGTCAGCACCAGCGCCAACAGCGTCCCGGCCAGCCTGCCGACAATCGTTCTCATGGTTTCCTCCCGTGCGCTCATTCGTTGCACGCACGATAGAGCAGCGCGCGGTGCTTGAGAAGGCGACTTACGACTCTAGCCGTGCCCTTCTACGGTTGGCCGCCAGACCAGCAGCCGCCGCTCGACCACCGTCACCACCAGGTCGATCAGGATGACAAAGGCCGACAGCACGAACATGCCGGCGAAAACCGCGGCGACGTCGAACACGCCTTCGGCCTGCTGGATCAAATAGCCGAGCCCGGCCGCGGACCCCAGATATTCCCCGACCACGGCGCCGACCACGGCAAAGCCGACCGAGGTATGCAGCGAGGAGAACATCCATGACAGCGCCGACGGCCAGTAGACGTGCCGCGTCAATTGCCGCTCGCTCATGCCGAGCATGCGGCCGTTGGCCAGCACCGTCGCAGAGACCTCCTTGACGCCCTGATAGACGTTGAAGAAGACGATGAAGAACACCAGCGTGACGCCGAGCGCGACTTTCGACCAGATGCCCAAACCCAGCCACAGCGTGAAGATCGGCGCCAGAACGACGCGGGGCAGCGCGTTGGCCATCTTCACATAGGGATCGAATATCGCCGCCACGCGAGGCTGGCGCGCGAACCAGAAGCCGACTGCGACACCGCCGATTGAACCGATCGTGAACGCCAGCACCGATTCCCACAGCGTGATCAGGAGATGCTTCCAGATCACGCCACGCACGAACCAGTCGACGATCTGGGCGCCGACATCGACCGGGTTGGAGAAGAAGAACGGCGGCAGCAGGACGCGACCGAACACCGGCACGGTGGCGAGCAACTGCCAGAGCGCGAGGCCGACCACGGCGACCAGAAGCTGACACAGCAGCAGAACGGGCCGGCTCATCATGCAACCCCCATTGGGGCCTGCGAGGATTGCGCATAGCCCTTCATCACTTCGTCCTTCAGCACGCTCCAGATTTCCCGGTGCAGCGCGTGAAACTCCTTTTCCATGCGGACTTCCGAAATGTCGCGCGGCCGGGCGAGCGGCACCCGCCAGTCGCCGATGATGCGCGCGCTTGGCCCCGCCGACATGATCACGACACGGTCGGCCAGCGCGATCGCCTCCTCGAGATCGTGGGTGACGAATAGCACCGCCTTGCGGTCGGCGTTCCAGAGTTCGAGCAGGAGGTTGCCCATGATCTGCCGGGTCTGGGCGTCGAGCGGCCCGAACGGCTCGTCCATCAGCAGGATCTTGGGATCGCGGATCAGGACCTGCGCGAGGCCGACGCGCTTGCGCTGGCCGCCGGAGAGCATGTGCGGATAGCGGCCCGCAAAGGCGCCGAGCCCGACCGCCGTCAGCCAGCCCTGCGCGCGTTCCAGCGCGTGAGCGCGCGGCGCACCCTTGATCTCGAGCCCAATGGCGACGTTGTCGATCGCGGTCTTCCAGGGAAACAGCGCATCGGCCTGGAACAGATAGCCGGCGTCGCGGTTCAGCCCCGTCAGCGGCTGGTCGAATATCCGCACCGCTCCGGACGCCGGCTTGAGCAAGCCGGCGGCAACATTGAGCAGGGTCGATTTCCCGCATCCGGTGGGACCGACGATGGCGACGAACACGCCATGCTCGATCCTGAGCCGGGCCTGCTCGACCGCGGTGTAGACGCGGCTGTCGGCCAGGCGGAACGCCACCGTCGCGTCGTCAAGCGCGACCGCCGTCGGCTTCGTCGTTTCCACCCGCGTCCCCTCCAAGTTTGCAGGATGCCTTAGCGCTTGCGAAGGATAAGTTCAACGCGGTGCGGCGACGTGGTAGTTGATCCTTCACCCTCCCCTGGAGGGTAAGGGAAACCTCACCTTGGGCCGCAACGAAATGCCACCCCCGCCCCTGATCGCCTTCGCGCATGTCGGCAAGAGCTTTGCCGGCGGTCGCGGCGCGCAGCCGGTTCGGGCGGTCGACGACGTCTCGCTTGAGGTCGCCGCGGGCGAATTCCTCGCCATCGTCGGCGGCTCCGGCTCGGGCAAGACCACACTGCTGCGGCTGGCGAACCGGCTGATCGACGCCGACGCGGGCACCATCACGGTCGAAGGCGAGGACGTCCGCGCGGTCGATCCGATCCAGTTGCGCCGCCGCATCGGCTATGTGTTCCAGAGCGGCGGACTGTTCCCGCATCTCAGCGTCGCCGGCAATATCGGCATCACGCCCAAGCTACAGGGCACGCCGGCGGCTGAGATTGCAGCAAGGGTGGACGAACTGCTCGATCTGGTGCGGCTCGACCGCGCGCTCTACCGCGACCGCTTTCCGCATGAACTGTCGGGCGGGCAGCGCCAGCGCGTCGGCGTCGCCCGCGCCCTGGCGGCAAAACCGCGGATCGTGCTGATGGACGAGCCGTTCGGCGCGCTCGATCCCCTCACCCGCGACGCGCTCGGCGACGATTTTTGCGATCTGCACAGGAAGCTTGGGCTCACCACCGTCATGATCACCCACGACATGACCGAGGCGATCCTGCTCGCCGACCGTATCGCGGTGATGCGCGCAGGAAGGCTGTTGGCGCAGGGCACGCCGGCGCAACTGGCCGGCAGCGACGACGCTTACGTCGGCGAATTGATGCGCACGCCGCGGCGGCAGGCCGAGCGGCTCAACAGGCTGCTGCCGCGGGACGGCGCGGCATGAGCATTTTCTCCGACCCACGCTGGAGCGAGGCGCTCGCGCATTTGCCGGATTATCTCGGCAACCATGTGCGCGTCTCGGTCGCGGCGCTGGCGCTCGGGCTTGCGGTCAGCCTGCCGCTGGCGATTGCGGTACGCAATCGTCGAGTACCGCGCGGCGTGTTGCTCGGGCTTGCCTCTATCGTGCAGACCGTGCCGGGGCTGGCGCTGCTCGCGCTGTTCTATCCGCTGCTGCTGGCGCTGGCGGCCTTATCGCTGTCGTGGCTGGGCGTCGGCTTTTCCGCGTTCGGCTTCCTCCCGGCGATGCTGGCGCTGGCGCTCTATTCCATGCTGCCGGTGCTGCGCAACACCATCACCGGCCTGCAGAGCGTGGACCCTGCGATCCTCGAGGCCGCCCGGGGCGTCGGCATGACGCCGCGGCAGTCGCTGCTGCAGGTGGAGTTGCCGCTGGCGCTGCCGGTGATGATGGCGGGCATCCGCACCGCGGCGGTCTGGGTGATCGGCACCGCGACGCTGTCGACCCCGATCGGGCAGACCAGCCTCGGCAATTACATCTTCGCAGGACTGCAGACCCAGAACTGGGTGTTGGTGCTGTTCGGCTGCCTTTCCGCCGCAGTGCTGGCGCTGGCGGTCGATCAACTGCTGGCCCTGATCGAGACCGGCATTCGCAACCGCAGCCGCGTGCGCGCCTCGCTCGGCGGCATCGGCATCGCGGCGCTGGTCGCGGCGACGCTGGCGCCCTCGATGGCGCGCTCGCCATCGGGCTATGTCGTCGGCGCCAAGACCTTTGCCGAGCAATATGTGCTGTCGGCGCTGATGGCGCAGCGGCTGCGGGCGGCGGGGCTGCCCGCCGCTACCCGCGAGGGCCTCGGCTCCAACGTGATTTTCGACGCGCTGATGTCCGGCGATATCGACGTCTATGTCGACTATTCCGGCACGCTGTGGGCCAATCAGTTTCACCGCTCCGACAGCAAGCCGCGCCAGGCAATGCTCGCCGAACTGAAAACGATACTGGCGCAGCAGAATATCACGCTGTTGGGCGAACTCGGTTTCGAGAACGCCTATGCGCTGGTGATGCCCCGGAAGCGCTCCGAAGCGCTCGGCATCCGCTCGATCGCCGATCTCGCCTCGCGCGCGCCGACGCTGTCGATTGCGGCGGATTATGAATTCTTTTCGCGGCCGGAATGGGCGAACTTGCAAAAGGCCTATGGGCTCGGCTTTCGCGCGCAGCGGCAGATGCAGCCGGATTTCATGTATGCCGCAGTCGCCTCCGGCGAGGTCGACGTGATCGCGGGCTATACCAGCGACGGGCTGATCGCGAAATACGATCTGGCGGTGCTGGACGACCCCAAGGGAGCGATTCCGCCTTACGATGCGATCGTGCTGCTGGCACCGAAACGCGCGTCCGATCGGGGCTTGCGCGAGGCGCTGGCCCCGCTGCTCGGCCGGATCGACATATCGGCGATGCGCGAGGCCAATCTGCGCGCCGCCGGCGGCGATGGCGCGTCGTCTTCGGATGCGGTGGCGCGCTGGCTGTGGGACAAGACCGGGAAACGATAACTGCGTTAGAGCATCTTCCCGACGGTCATGACGTGGATTTGCGCATTGATCGGCGCGTTCGGATGCGCGCGGTCCAGCAGTTGCTCCTCGCCGAGACCCAAGGCCTGAAGCCGCTTCGGCGAAACCTTGAAGGTGCTGACCAGGACATCGCGGATCACGTCGGCCCTGCGCTGGCTGAGCGTGAGGTTGTGGTCGCGCCGGCCGGCCGATGGGGTATGGCCGACGATCAGGAATTTGTAGCCGAGCAGCGACGGATGGTACAGCGTGTCGGCGATCCGCCCCAGCGTCCGATAGGAATCCGGTCTAACCACGGCTGCGTCTTCATCGAACTGAATTTCGGCAACGAACTGCGGCAGCTTGAGCAGCTGCGGCGCGACGGCCGGTCGCTTGTTCGGCACGGGATCGGCCTTCGCCTTGACGCGCTCCTGCGTCTGCTGCCGCAACTCGGCAAGATCGAGATCCGGCACGGTCTCAAGTCCGGCCAGCTTGTTGATCCATTCCTGCGCTGTGCCGCCCGCCTGAGCCTGCGCCGAGGCCGGCAGCGCCGCAACGCCGAACAACGCCGCCAGCAGCAGGCCCAAGGACAGGCCGATGCCGCGCCGGATCTTTCCCCCCGCCTGCATCAGCGATACCCCGCCTCGGTAATCGACTTGTTGCAGTTGATGCTGACCCCGCGCGGCCCGGCCAACAGGCAATCCAGGGCCCGGCCGCGATCGGCCTTGTCGACCCCCGGACAAAACTTGGCGACGTCGCGTTCGCAGAATTTGGTGACGGACTGGCGTGCGGCGACGCGTTTCTGGATCGCATCGAAGGCCCGGCCGTAGTCGCTCTTGCACTGCGGCGACAAGACATCCTGATTGCGTGTCAGGCAGTCCTTCATGCGCGTGGGGTCGAGATTGACCCCGCGGCAGTTGGCATCGATGTCCTTGGCGCAGCTCGCCCCCAATATCGCCGACGCATGCTCGAATTTGATCGTCTCCGCCGACGCTGATGTCGTGGCGGCAAAAGCAAGGACAGACAATATCGGCAGGATCCGGTTCATGGTTTCATCTCATATGAACCGGGCGGCTGCGGTCAAGCCTCGCGGACCGGAAACCACCGATATAGCGAAGCGGCACCGCGACGCAGGGCCGGCGACGCCCCTCCGCGGCGACGACGAGGCCGCCTCAGGCGAAGGCGGTGGCGAGGAAGGCGGCGAGGATGCCGCCGATCAGCAGATATTTCACCGCGTAATAGACGCGCTTGTTCCAGGCCTTCATCCGCTTGCCCACCAGCCGTACGTGGTAGACGTAGCCGAAGATCTTGTTGAGCCAGCCGACGCGCTCGCCCTCTTCGTTCTGGGTGGCGCTCTCGTTAATGATGTGCTTCGAGACCCAGCGATTGACTGCGGTCATGGCGCGGGTGTGCAAGGGACGTTCGATGTCGCAGAACAGGATGATGCGGTCGTCGCTGGTGGTGTTCTCGGCGTAGTGCAGATAGGTCTCGTCAAACAGCAGGCCCTTGCCCTCGTACCAATAGTGAGGTTCGCCGTCGATGACGATCCGGCATTCGCCCGGCGATTTCGGCACCACCAGTCCCATGTGATAGCGCAGCGAGCCGGCATAGGGATCGCGGTGCTGCACCAGTTTGCCGCCGGGCGGCAGGCTCGCGAACATCGCGCCCTTGATGTTGGGGATCGAATTCAGGAATTCGACGGTCTTCGGGCAATTGGCAAGCGCCGACGGCAGCGGCGCGTCGTACCATTTCAGGTAGAACCGCTTCCAGCCGGTCCGGAAGAACGAGTTGAAACCCCAGTCGTTGTACTTGTCGGCGGCCTTGATCTGGCCCTGCGCGAACAGCACCAGCGCCTCGTCGCGGATCACTTCCCAATTGTCGCGCAAGAGCTTGAGTTCGGGGATCGACTGCTCGTCCAGGATGGGCCGGTTCGGCACCGCCGAGAACAGGTACATCAGCACATTGTAGGGCGCCATGATGGTGGAATGGTCGGTGAACTGCCGCCAGAACCCGAGCCGCACCTTGCCGCGGAAATGCACGGCCAGGGCCGAGCCGAGGAAGGCCCAGACCACGAGAAATTGCGGCGCGAAAAGACGCATCAGCATGGCTGTGAAACCCCGAAAAAACGCCTCTAACTGCGGAAAGTTTAACAGGTTTGTATGACCACACTCAAGGCGCCCGGCCACCCGCTGCGTCGGAACCCGAGGGCCGCGCGCGCCCTACAGTCCCCGCACCATGCCGGCGTCAATCAGCAACCGGTTGAACCGCCGGGCCTCCGCGCCGTCCTTGCAGGCATAGAACATGCCCTTGCAGCGCAGCATGATGGTCTTCTGCTCCTCGAACGACGGATCGAGCGGAATGCCGGCGGCTTCCTGGATCACCAGCGGCAGATAGGGCCCGTCGACCGTATCCATGACGGCGGGG
Source organism: Bradyrhizobium sp. (assembly GCA_049286845.1). Classification (GTDB taxonomy): domain Bacteria; phylum Pseudomonadota; class Alphaproteobacteria; order Rhizobiales; family Xanthobacteraceae; genus Bradyrhizobium. The sequence goes on along the minus strand of JBAQER010000092.1, from coordinate 2,095 downwards.
CTCTTGACCGGCTGGAAGTTGATCGCGTCGATGGCGTAGTAGGTCGCGTAATAGCGCGGGTCGTAGGCGTTCAGCTTCTTGCCGACGCCGGCCTCGCCGAGACCGGGATCGAGCACGTGCGGCGAGAACTCCGGCTGGTGATCGCCGTAGCGCACGATCAGGAACGGCTGCGCAGGGAATTTCTTCTTCAGGCCCGCGATGAACGCGGTGTAGTCGCCGGCGCTCATGGCCTGGCGGCGGATGTATTCATCGACCACCGGCTCGTTGCCGGGCCGCTTCCAGGACGGCGTCAGGTCGGGACGAAACCGGGTCTCCCAGGGAAAGTGATTGGCGGCGAGATAGACGAACATGAACAGCGGCTTGTTCGGCGCGTTGCCCGACATCAGCTGCAGCGCCTTGTCGTAGTAGAAGCTGTCGGGCTCGACGCCCTTGGTGCCGAGATCGCGCGCGTCATAGAAGCGCTGGATCCCGGTGGAGGTCTGGAAGCTGCGCGCGCTCATGAACGCGCCATAGGCCGGATACAGCGAAATCGTCTCGTAGCCGCAGCGGCGCAGCGCCAGCGGCAGCCCGCGCTCGACACGGCCCGACGCGATGCGGGTCACGAAATAGGAAAACCGGCCGAACGAGCGCGACGATAGCCCGGCGAGCACATTGTATTCGGTGAACCAGCTCGGGCCGCCATTGCTCTCGGCCAGGAATTTGCGTTCCTTGCCGTCGAACGACTTGAAGTGGCTGCCATACCCCTCCGGCACCTTGATGCCCTTGGCCTGGCGGATGTCGAAGCTGGACTCGTCATGGATCATGATGATGTGGGGCCGCCGCCCCGCGGGATGGCAGGAGTCCACCAGCGGCACCTTGAGCCGCTCGGCGGCGACCGCATCCGATTCCATGAAGCCGTAATTGACGAAATCCGACACCGCGGTAACGCCGGAGCGGGCGAATTTGGACAGATAGCCGTCGTCGTAATAGCCGCGCCAGGCCTCATCCGGCCAGGCAAAGGAATACCCGACCAGCGCCGCCAGACATGTCAGCTTGCAGGCCAAGGCCGGCAGGCGGCGGATCCGGAACGGATCGAGCCACCACAGCGCGTACATCAAAGGAAGGGTGACGACGGCCGCGCCGATCACGGACCAGCGCAGATTGGGGAAGATCGTAAACAGGAACGCCGCGGTATCGCGGTCGATCACCATCAGGTCGACGAAGTTCGCGGTCATCTGCACGATGTCGTGCTTGAGCCGCGACAGCAGGATCAACACCACGACCAGCGTCAGCGACAGCGCGCCCGACAGCGCCGGACGCCGCAACAACGCGATCCAGAAGAAGTTCAGGATTCCCCAGGCCAGCACGAAGCCCGTGCGCGAACCGAAGTCGGTTTCGGTCTGCAGCATCAGGCCGACCGCCGCCAGATGCGGTGCGGCTACCGCCAACAGCCGCCAGATTCCGACCGCGGCGACGCTGGTGGTAGCGACGGCGGCAGACGGGCCTTGGTTTGGCGCGGGCGCCATGGGCTGGGACGCAACTACACCCGGCACTGTCTTTGGGCCTTGGCTGGCGATGACCAGGAGACGGACGGCGCAGCCGGAACCTGCGACGTGTCATGAAAATGTAAGTGAAACGTCATGAACGCGCAATGAATTTGCCGGGAGGCGGCGTGGGGCCGGATGAATGCCCAGCCTCGAGGCAGCCAACGCGGCAAGCTCAGGCCGGCCGGGGACGCCTGGCGATGCCCTCGATGAAGAGGTCGAGGATCGCCTCGGCGGTCGCCGCCGCCTCGCCCTCCGTGATGCCCCAGCGCGGAAAGTGCCCGTCGGTGTTCATGCGGGCAAAGCCGTAGACCAGAGCACGGCCGGCGACCTGGACCCGTTTCAGGTCGGGCGAGTTCAACTGCCCGCTGGCGAAGGCTTCCGCCAGCGTGGCTTCGGCCAGGCCGATCAGTTCGGCATTGTCCCGGGACAGTCCGGCTGCCCTTTCGTGATCGAAATACCGGCCGCTCGAGATGATCTCGAAATGGGCCCGGTTACGCATCGCCCAGCGCAGATAAGCGAGCCCAAGGGCCCGAAACCGCGCCAGCGGGTCGCCCGCAGGCGCTTCGGCC
>JBAQER010000091.1:0-1872 GCA_049286845.1 Bradyrhizobium sp. | reverse complement strand
TACCTGGGCCGCTCCGGCCCCCGCCCGCTCGGATCAGCGGAAAGTCATTGGCCCTGGCGCTTCGCGGCCTGCCAGGCATCGAGCTTGGTGCGCGCGCCGTTGACGGCGGGATTCATGGCCTCGTCGTGGCCAGGCAGTTTGCTGGTGAGCTCGATCACATAGCCGTTGGGATCCCGGAAATAAATCGAGCGGATGAATCCGTGTTCGGAGATGCCGCGCGTTTCGATTCCCTGGCTTTTGCCACGGGCGAGCATGGCGTGGAGAGACGGTTCATCGACCTCCAGCGCGATGTGGAGGTCGAAGTCATGCTGGGCCTTGAACTCGAAGGGCATGTCGGGCGCTTCGAAGAAAGCGAGGTAGGACCCATCATCCAGACGGTAGAAGGTGTGCAGCGTTTCGGTCTTGCGGGCGCTTTTCGTCTCGTTGATCTCCAGCGTGCCGGCCAACGGCAGGCCTAGAAAGCCTTCGTAGAACTGCCGCGTCTCTTCAGAGTCGCGGCACCGGTACGCGTTGTGATGAAGTTTTCTGATCATGGCCGGCCACCTTTGCCGCTCGGGCTCAGAATGTTTCGAAGGGCTTGTCTTTCAGCGAGGCCGCATATCCATCCATCGCCTCGTTGACCTTGTTCCAGCTCTTGAGCCGCTTCATGTTGCCCAGCCAGCGCGTGACATTCGGATAAGCCGAATAGTCGCATCGCGTCACCTCGCCGAGGCTCGCGAAAGAGGCGCCGAAGTAGTCCGCGATGGTCACTGTGTCGCCGCACAAAAAGGCTTTGTCGGGGCCCAGCAGCTTTTCATCGAGGACCTTCAGCCAGTTTTTCGCGCGCTCCTTGCCCCAAGCCAGCGTCGCCGCCTGCACCGCATCGTTCTCGCGCTTATGCCCGGGAAAGATCTGCGGGTAGACGAAGCCATAGGCCATATCGCGGCACATCTGGGTGTTGAACCAGTCCATCATTTCGTTGACCTTGGCGCGCTCCTTCAGGTCTTTGGGATAGGCCGGCGAGCCTATCTTGTCGGCCAGGTATTTCAGGATGGCCGAGCTTTCCGTCAGCTTGAAGTCGCCGTCTTCCAAGGTCGGTACGAGCTGGTTGGGATTGAGCTGGACATACGGTTCGCGCATGTGTTCGCCCGTGAACAGGTCGACCAGCACGAACTGCGCGTCCAGGCCCTGCTCGGCTGCAAACAGCATCAGGGGTCGGCTGGTGGTTGAAGCGGGGTGATAGTGGATCTTCACAGGGTCTCCTCGTCAGTGGGCACAGCGCCGAAAGGACCACGACACCGCACAGGCGGCATGCGCGCCGATGCGGAAGAAGGCATTTATAGCCAAGAATCGCGTGGCGCGCCAGCGGAGAATGACCTGAACAGGCGCAGGTAAGCCGCGGCGCCCTCGACCAGCCGAAAGAGCTCTCACTTTTTTCCCCAATGAGACTCGCGGCGCGGCTAAGCTTTTCCTGGCTGCGAAGTATGCTTTGAGCATGTGCAATCGCTACCGCCCAGCCAGGGCCACATACATCCGGGATGCCTTCGGCTTCACAATGATCGAAGAGGGCTATGCGGACTCGATCGGGCCATTGCAGCGCGGACCATTCGTCATTGCCGGCCGGGCGGTGGTCGGTCAGTGGGGCCTGATTCCCCATGGCTCGAAGACGCGCAAGCCAACCAGGCTGGATGGCGCGCCGATCAGCACGAACAACTGCCGCAGCGAGACCGTGGCCACAGCGTGGTCCTTCCGCGGGCCTTGGGCGCGTGGCCAGCGCTGCCTCATTCCGGCTCTGGACTACGACGAGCCGTACTGGGGCACCGGCAAGAACACCTGGTGGCGCTTCGCGCGAGCCGACGGCCAACCCTGGGCGCTGGCCGGGATCTGGTCCGA
>JBAQER010000090.1:0-2712 GCA_049286845.1 Bradyrhizobium sp. | reverse complement strand
ATTCCGGTCGCTGCGGTGTAAAGAATGCGCATGGGTGGTTCTCCTTACGCCGGAACGTCGGCGAGCCGGTCGAGAGCGGATTTGCGCAGGTCGCCCTGCTGCTGCAGCATGGACGAGATCTGCGTGTAGGTACGCGTCACCTCGATCATGCGGCTCATCTCGGCCACGGAATTGACGTTGGATTTTTCGATGAAGCCCTGGCGCACCCTCGAAACAGTGTCGGGCTGCGCCGCGGTGCCGGCGCCCGCCGAATAGAGGTTGGAACCTTCCTTCACCAGCTTCTGCGCATCCGCGAAGTTGACGATCCGCAGCTTGCCGCGCACCGAGTCGATCCGGTTGCTGCCCTCGACGACCGTGACGTTGCCGTCAGCGGCGATGGTGACTTCCTTGTCGGTCTGCTGAATCACGATCGGGCCGCTGGCGCCGAGCACCGGGTAGCCCGAGACGTTGACGAGCTGGCCTAGGTTGTTGATCTGCAGTCCGCCGTCGCGGGTGTAGCGCTCGCCGGCCGGGGTCTGCACCACCAGGAAGCCGTTGCCCTCGATCGCGACATCGAGCGGGTTCTTGGTCTGCTCGACCGGTCCCTGCGAGAAGTCCTTGAAGGTGCCGCGGTCCTGCACATAGCTGACGCGGCGGTCGCGTCCGATGAAATTGTCTTCGTGCGCGCGCGAGTTGAGAAATTCCTCGAACAGCGAGCGGTCGGCCTTGAAGCCCGACGTGTTGACGTTCGCGACGTTGTTGGCGACGACATCCATCTGCCGTTCCAGCACCATCTGCCGCGATAGTCCGATGAGAAGCGTATTCTCCATCGGTGGTTCTCCCCTGATCGATCCGAGAGGGGCTCTCCCAGCCCGTTCGCGGATCATTCCGAACCGAAGGCTCTCCCAAGCCGCGGTTCGCCATACTCAGAGCGAAAGCCGTGCCAGTTGGGAAAATCTCTAGTTTAGAATGGCTTAGGTGTTTCGGAGGGCGGCCGGAGGGGCGGCAATAAGGTCTTGTTGACCATGTTTGCCCGGCAGTTTTTTCCTACCTGAGGGGCAAAAGAAAGGTTCCGTTAACCATTATTACCTTAGCGTCACCATCCAGAGAGCGCGTGTGCGCTGGGGGCATTTGTATCGCGTCATAGCCTGCCTCACGGCATCGGGTTGGTTTCCTAATACTTCGGCGGGCGGGCGATGGCAGACAACGATCAGATGGAAGGCGGCGCTGACGGCGTCGAAGCAGCGGCTCCCGCCCCGAAGGGCAAGCTCAAGCTGATCATCGCGGTCGTCGGGCTGGTCGCCATCATCGGCGGCGGCGCCGGGGCCTGGCTCCTCTTCTTCAAGGGCGGCCACGGCGAGGAAAAGCACGCCGAGGCGGCGCCGGCGGCGAAACCGGCCGTGTTCATGGACGTGCCGGACATGCTGGTCAATCTGGTCGGGCTGCCCGGCGAGCGCGTGCAATACCTCAAGGTCAAGGTCGTGCTCGAGGTCAGGGAAGAGAAGCAGGTCGAGGCGATCAAGCCGGTGATGCCGCGCGTCACCGATATCTTCCAGACCTACCTGCGCGAACTGCGGCCGGCCGATCTCAACGGCTCCGCCGGCCTGTTTCGTCTCAAGGAAGAACTGACCAAGCGGGTCAATGTGGCGGTCGCGCCGAATGCGGTCAGCGCCGTGCTGTTCAAGGAAATCGTCGTCCAGTGACGAGACGGATCTAGCATCATGGCGGGCAACCCACTCGACGACCAGGACGCAATCGCAGCCCAATGGGAAGCGAGCCTGGATTCCGAGGATCCGGCGGAAGCCGCGGCGGCGGCCGCCGCCAACGAAATCTCCGGCACCATGGCGCTGCAATGGGCCGCCATGGTCGAGGACGGCAGCCGCGACTTCGGCGGCGGCAAGAACGGCGGCGAGCGCGTCCTGTCGCAGGAGGAAATCGACAACCTGCTCGGTTTCTCCGTCGGCGAAGTCAATCTCGACGACAATTCCGGCATTCGCGCCATCATCGATTCGGCGATGGTCTCCTACGAGCGTCTGCCGATGCTCGAAATCGTCTTCGACCGCCTGGTGCGGCTGATGACCACGTCCTTGCGCAACTTCACTTCCGACAACGTCGAAGTCTCGCTCGATCGCATCACCTCGGTGCGGTTCGGCGATTACATGAATTCGATCCCGCTGCCGGCGGTGCTCAGCGTGTTCAAGGCCGAGGAATGGGAAAATTTCGGCCTCGCCACGGTGGACTCGAGCCTGATCTATTCGATGATCGACGTTCTGCTCGGCGGTCGCCGCGGCCAGACCTCGCTGCGCATCGAGGGCCGGCCCTATACGACGATCGAAACCAATCTGGTCAAAAGGCTGGTCGAAGTCGTGCTGGCCGACGCCGAGCAGGCGTTCCGGCCGCTGTCGCCGGTCAAGTTCACGATCGACCGGCTGGAAACCAATCCGCGCTTCGCCGCCATCAGCCGGCCCGCCAATGCCGCGATCCTGGTGCGACTGCGCATCGACATGGAAGACCGCGGCGGCAACATCGAACTGCTGCTGCCCTATGCGACCATCGAGCCGATCCGTCCCGTGCTGCTGCAGATGTTCATGGGCGAAAAGTTCGGCCGCGATCCGATCTGGGAAGGCCATTTCGCCACCGAAGTGGGGCAGGCGCAGATATCGGTCGATGCCGTGCTGTACGAAGCCGAAATTCCGCTGAAGCAGCTGATGAAGCTGAAGGTCGGCGACACCC
>JBAQER010000089.1:0-7821 GCA_049286845.1 Bradyrhizobium sp. | reverse complement strand
TCTCGCTCATCGGAAAGTGTCCCAGGCGCTCCATCACTGTTACCTTGGCGCCGCGTACGTGACTTGCAACTTCTGCCGTGTCGGCCGGAGAGCAAGAATAGTCATATTCGCCAGTCAGCAGATAAAGTGGGCATCTGTCCGTATCGATGGTCGACAGCACGGTGCGCAGATCGCCATCGACGGTGTAAAAGAAAATATCGCCCTTAAAGACGCCAAGCCCGCCCTGGGTATAGTGCCACAGAGTTTCCCAGCGATCGCGCGGAGCGGAGGTGGGACACATCAACCCTGATACAATGCTTGCGCTAGCCAGGCCGGCGTGCACATCAGGGCGATCGAGCCAACTCGTATCGTAATAGGGCTCGACATGGGCGGACGATTGAAGCCCAATCAGGGCTCTGAAGCGCTCCGGATAACGAGCTGCAAGATGCAGGACCGCTCGCCCGCCGATAGAACATCCCATGGCAATCGGATGATCCAGCTCGAGTGCTGCAGAGATCGATACGATCATATCGATATAATCATCGCTGGAGAGTTTGTAATCGGCGTCTTGCCAGCCTTCAGGGGGCGATGACTTGCCATGCCACGGCATGTCAAACACGATGACGCGGAATTTCCGGGTAAGCCGCGGATCGTTGAGTAGAGCGCGATACTGACGACCGTCAGAGCCGGCCGTGTGAAGGCAGAGCAGGGGAATGCCTTGACCGGCCTCTTCGAAATAGATGCGGTGACGCTTTCCGAAAAGCGGCATGTTCAGGTATTTGCCCGTTACGGGTTCGATTGAAATGCTCATGAGCTGACGCCGAAGGCAGACGGCAAAACCAGAAGGCGTTTGAAATACAGGAGATGCGTCATGAAAGGATGCAAATTGCCCTCGATATGGAGTTTACGACGGCGCATTAACGCCAGGATATCGTGCCAGCCTGGAACTGGTGGGTTGCTCCAAAGCATGTCCCAGGAGTGCCGATCCGCGGAAACGCGGAACTCGTATTGCGGCATGACCCGCGATACCGGGTCAACGCGCTGAATCTGCCCGTCGCTGATTTTAACGACAAAGCCTTCGTCACCAATGCTCCAGAGAAACACGGTCGACAGGTATCGTCCCCGTCGCTCCAAAACGGGGTCTCCCTTGGCAGTCGCGGCCAGCTGTTGAAGCATTTTGGATCCTCCGGCACTCAAGACGAATGAATTTGTGATCGATGATGCGTACTCTCATCATCTCTATTGACTACATCCAATATTGCATGCAAAAGACTATTGATCAAGAGTGAGCATACGGTTTGTCGCAGCATAACAAGAACCAATCTGCAAGGCGTCACGTCCTGCTGGAGAAAAAGGTTGTTCGGTAAATCGGGGAACGAGCGTCGTTGCTCAGCAGAAGCGTGGTTGCGAGGCTCCGTACCCTTTTGTCGTTTATGAGCACTCCCGGCGAGACGAGAAGCTGACATGCCCGTTCAAACCCTGATCGCGCAGGCCGTCGTAAACGGTCTTGTTCTCGGCGCGCTTTATTTTTTGATGGCCGTTGGATTCACCATGGTGTTCGGGATCATGAGGGTCGTCAATTTCGCGCACGGCGAATTTTACATGTTCGGTGGATTCGTCGTGCTCTTCTTATTCGGGATGCACGACGTACCATTCCTTGTCGCGCTAGTCGCAGCGGGAATCTTTGTCGGCTGCTTCGGGGTGTTGGTCGAGCAGGCCATTTTCAAGCCCTTTCGCGGGGACACATTGAGCAGCATGATCTCGGCTCTGGGCCTTTCAATCGTACTACAAAACGGCGCGGCGTTGGCATTCGGAACCACTCCGCAGTCTCTTCCGGACTTTGCCACCGGTCTATCGCGCTGGGGCGCGATCGTTATCCCGAATTCGCGTCTGGCGGCCGTGGCGATCGGTGCAATCATCATGCTGGTATTTTGGCTGTTTATCCGGTTTAGCGAAACAGGCCGGGCAATGCGGGCTGTTGTGCAGGATCCAGAAGTCGCGATGTTGCAGGGCATGCAGCCGCGCAAGATCTATCCGATCGCGTTTGGAATTGGAGTGGGACTTGCTGCTCTTGCTGGCGGAATCATGGGATCGATCTTCACGGTTGATCCGTTCATGGGCATAACTCCTTTGCTCAAAGCGTTCATCGTCGTCATTCTTGGGGGCCTGGGAAGCGTCATGGGCGCTGTAGTCGCAGGGATAATGCTTGGACTCTTCGAAAGTTTTGCGAGCAATTTCTTGGGCGCAACCGCCGCCGACCTTCTGCAATTCATCCTGGTCATTCTGGTGCTGCTTTTCCGGCCTGAAGGATTGTTGGGCGAGCGCGAAGCATGAACGAAACCTTGTCACCAGCGATGGACGCTCTGCCTGAGAAGCCTGCAATGATCTCGAAAAGGACGTCGCGCAGTCTCGCAGCCGGATCGGTTATTGCGCTCGTCGGTCTGCCGTTGCTGACGCAAAACGCGTTTTATTTGCACACCGGCGTAATGATTATCATTCACGCAATTGCAGTTATCGGCCTTCTGATCATAGCTCGCGTGGGTCAGTTGTCCCTGTGTCAGGGGGCGTTCATGAGCCTCGGGGCCTATGCCAGCGCTCTGATGTCGATGGATCTGCATCTGCCGGTCCTAATTGCGATGATACTCGCGGTCATGTTTACCGGCATTGTCGCGGCCGCGCTCGGGACTCTCATCCTTCGAGCTCGAGGGGTTTACTTCACACTAATCACTTTCGCGTTCGGGCAGGTAATAAATCTTGTCCTTCTGGACTTCCAGTCGATCACGGCAGGCGCTGTTGGCATCACGCGTATTCCTTCGCCTGCCTTGCTTGGCTTCACATTCGATGAGCCTGGGCGTTATTACCAACTCTCATTTTTCCTTTTGCTCTTGTGTATCGTGTTCGCGACGAGGCTGCTGCGCTCTCCGATCGGACGCGCGTTTGATTCCATCTCCGTAAATCTTCGTCTTGCGAACGCAAGCGGAATCAACGGTCAGCGCTACCAAAGCCAGGCATTCATAATCGGCAGCATGCTGGCCGGATTGAGCGGCGCCCTTATGGGGCATTACATCAAGTTTATTGCGCCCGGAACATTCGAGTTTTCTCTCTCTGTAACGCTCATAGTCATGTTGGTCATTGGAGGGCGCCGGACCGTCGTGGGGGCGGTCCTTGGAGCGGCGTTTTTGACGCCTCTTCCTGAGCTGTTACGTGGCGCACCGCAGGTACAGAATATTATCTACGGCCTCATCTTGATCGTTGCTCTTCGGGTTCTTCCCGATGGAATCGCAAGTCTGCCTGATCGCTTCAAGATGTCGATGCGAGCTACCAAATCGCCGAGGAATGACACGTGACCGCTCTGCTTGATGTGCGAGGCATATCCAAGGCTTTTCGAGGATTGGTTGCGCTGAAGGGTCTTTCCTTTCAGGTCGCGCCTGCAGAGGTCGTCGGCCTTATCGGTCCGAATGGAGCCGGCAAGACGACCGCCTTCAACATTATCAGTGGAAGCACCAAGCCGACGAGCGGAGAGATATACTTCCGCGGCAAGCGCCTCAACAATTTGCGGTCGCATGAGATTGTGCGATGTGGCCTGGCGCGAACCTTTCAAGCGACCAATCTATTTCATGACGCAACAGTGTTCGAAAACGTCATGCGGGGATCTTTCATCCGCAATACAGTTGGCTTTCTGAGCTGCATCAGCAACTCTCGCCAATGTCGAGATCAGCAAGCCAGGGCGCGCTCACGCACCGTCGAAGTCCTCGATATCTTTGGGCTTACGGGAGACGCGAACTTCATTGCCGGAAGCTTGCCATATGGCCACCAGCGGCGGCTGGGGGTTGCAATTGCATTCGCCAGCGCACCAGAGCTTCTCCTGGTGGACGAACCTGCCGCAGGCCTGAATGCAGCCGAAGCTGAACAGATGGCCTCGTTAATTCGCAAGATCAGATCTGAAACCAGCATGTCGATCCTCATCATCGAACACAACATGCGGATGATGATGAACCTTTGCGATCGTCTGGTCGTGCTGAACCACGGCGATATGATTGCAGCGGCGCGACCCGATGAAATAGGGAAAAACGAACGCGTCATCGCTGCTTATCTCGGGAATGACGAAGATGACACTGCTTGAAGCGCGCGGCTTGACGGCCTCTTATGGCCCCGTCAGAGCTGTCGAAGACGCCAATATAAAAGTAGAACAAGGTGAAATCGTCGCATTGGTCGGAAGCAATGGAGCAGGAAAGAGCACTATCCTCAGAGCCATCACGGGCCTTTGCGCCGATACCGCGGGGTCCATCCGGCTAGAAGGCGAAGAAATTACCGGACTTGCGCCCCCCCAAATCACAGCTCGGGGCGTGGCACTTTCGCCGGAGGGTCGTCGTGTATTTCCTCGCATGTCGGTCCAGGAAAATCTGCTTAGCGGAGCTTATCTTACAGGAAGGTCGCCCGAGCGCGCTCGGCGACTGGAGGGTGTTTACGCGCGTTTCCAACGCTTGTTCGAGCGTCGCAATCAGTTGGCTGGATCCTTATCGGGTGGGGAGCAGCAAATGCTGGCTATTGGCCGAGCGCTGATGGCCAATCCTCGCCTGCTGCTTTTGGATGAGCCCTCTCTGGGAATCGCGCCTATGACAGTCCGGCAGATCTTTGCTGCGATCCGGGACATCCGGCATGAGACGGGTGTGGGGATTTTGATCGTCGAGCAGAACGCAATGATTGCCCTGAAGTTATGCGATCGCGCCTACATTATCGAAAACGGCGTTGTCTCGCCCAGCGAAGCAGGTGCAACACTTCTGGCTAACAACCATGTCAGGACCGCGTATCTCGGCCTCTCGGCTTAAACCGCAAACCAACCTAACTGTTCAACCAAGATCAATAACAAGGAACGAAGTAATGAAGCAGCTCGGCCCGGACGTGAAGTTTCAGCATTTCATCGGCGGTAAAGATGTTCAGCCTTCCAGCCGGAAGTATTTCGAAAGCCATGATCCGTCCAACGGTGAACGGCTGGGCTACTTCGCTCACGGCGACAAAGCAGATGTCGATGCTGCCGTGCGCAGTGCCTATGACGGGTACATGCTTTGGAAAAATATCAAGCCGAGCGAGCGAGGGCGCATTCTCTACCGGTTTGCTCAGTTGTTGACGGAAAACGCCGACGAGTTCACGCACCTTGAATCAGTGGATACCGGAAAGCCGCTTCGCACTGCGCGGCGCGATCTGGACATGTCGGCTAGATACTTTGAATTCTACGCAGGCGCGGTAGACAAATTTACCGGTGACACCATTCCTGCTTCAAACGATCATCTCCTCTTTACAGTGCGTGAGCCGTACGGCGTTACTGCGCATATTCTTCCTTGGAATTCCCCGATGAACCAGCTTGCTCGCGGCATAGCTCCGGCACTGGCGATGGGCAATAGCGTTGTGGTGAAGCCAGCAGAGCAGACACCGGTCACCACGCTCTACTTCGCCCAGCTCGCCATAGCTGCGGGCCTGCCGCCAGGCGCATTCAACGTTGTAACGGGGTTCGGAGATGCAGGAGACGCGCTTGCGCGGCATCCGCTTTCTGCTCGCATTACGTTTACCGGGTCTGTGGAGACAGGCAGGCTTGTGATGCACGCGGGAGCTGATCGGATCGTTCCCGTTACTGCTGAACTCGGAGGAAAATCACCGTTCATTGTATTTGACGACGCAGATCTTGACAAAGCCGCGGGAGCAGCAGTTACAGCCTTCGTCGCGAACTGCGGCCAGACCTGTTCGGCAGGTAGCCGACTTTTGATCCAGCGCGGAATTGCCGACAAGTTCGTCGATAAAATGACAGCGATTATCGCCAAGACTGTCACCATTGGTCCAGGCAAGGAAGACCCAACTATCGGATCAATCGTTTCGCAGGCGCAGTACGACCGGGTCATGTCATATATCGACATTGGTCAGAAAGAGGGGGCGCGGGTTGCCTGCGGCGGGAAGCGACCGGCCGGTGACAAATACGAGAAGGGATTCTTTGTCGAGCCGACAATCTTCGTTGGCGTGAACAACGATATGAGAATTGCGCGCGAGGAGATTTTTGGGCCCGTGGCAGCAGTAATCAATTTCGAGGACGAGAGTGAGGCTATAAAGATCGCCAACGATACCGAGTACGGCCTTGCGAGCGCCGTATGGACCCGGGATGTATCACGCGGACTTCGAGTGGCACGGCAAATCGAGGCTGGCCAGGTTTGGATCAATTGTTTCCGAGATATTGACGTCGAGGCGCCGTTTGGCGGCTACAAAAACAGTGGCGTGGGACGTGAGAAAGGCCTTGAGGCACTTCATCACTACACGCAGGTCAAAACCATGGCGATCTGCATCTAGAGCTTATGGAGATTGCCCGGAAAACAGAAGATAGATGCGGGCCGTGAGCCGATCAAGATTAGGCAATGGATCTCGCCATGACGCATGACGTTGAGACGGTCAGCTCAACCGGCCGGACAGCGCCATCAGTGTCACACAAACGATAGAGTTGAACTTTCGCAAAGCGTCAGGCGAGCAGGTACCTTGGGATTGGTTATGCGCAATGCATTTGAAACTGACAGGGGGTGTTGGGAGTGAGCCGACCGGTCGCGCCGAACGCGGTTACGTGACGAATGTCGGTCGAGCGGCTGTAGTGCAGCGTCGAATACGAGGAGGTTGTGTGCTGTGAACGCGTTTGTTCGGGCTTCGAACAAGCGCGATGCTTTACCGAAGATGAGGGTAGGTCCCTCGAAGCCGGCCTGCAGGAGCGGGTTTCAAACCGCCATCAGCTGCATTGGTCAAGAGCCCGTGTGGTGAACGTCGATGGAAAAGGCAGAGCAACCGTCAGGTGAGGTTCAAGGAGACGAACGGAAGTAAACCGCTGATGACGTGTCGAAACGTATCAAACGACGTCGAAACCGGGACCCAGACTTCTGTCCCGCGAATAAAGATTGAGGGGAGCCTGTCTACTGCTCAATCGGCGTCCGGCATGGAGGCGGCGTGACCTTGATCCAGGCTTTGGTAAGGAACTCAGGAACCTGTCGTCCCGATGCCAAGGGAGAAGCTCAAGCGGATGGACTCCGCGAGGGCGAGAGTACCGATGCGGGACACAGGGGCGGAGTCACTCGTAGTAGGGATGAAGGCTCTGTAACGGAGCTGGACCGAAGGGGTGACGTCGCCCGGCTTTATTATGTTGGCAACCCGCAAGGGGAGGACCAGCGTGGATAAAGCAAGACCGTTTAATATTTCCAAGCGCGAAGTATGGTTGGCTTATAAGCGAGTGAAGGAAAACCGCGGGGCGGCTGGCGTCGACGATCAAACGATCGCGGAGTTCGAGAAGGATTTGAGTAACAACCTTTATCGGCTCTGGAATCGAATGTCGTCGGGCAGCTACATGCCGCCACCGGTTCGTCGAGTTGACATACCAAAAGGTGACGGACGGAGAACGAGATCGTTAGGTATCCCGACCGTTTCTGACAGAATCGCCCAAATGGTAGTCAAGCGATATCTGGAGCCCGTCCTGGAACCAGTGTTCCACGATGACTCCTTTGGATATCGTCCCGGTCGGTCGGCGCATGATGCGTTGGCTGCGGCGCGGCAGAGATGCTGGCGCTTTGATTGAGTGCTCGATCTCGACATCAAAGGCTTCTTCGACAACATCGATTGGGAGTTATTGATGCGAGCGGTGCGTCGTCATACCGACTGCGCATGGGTGTTGCTCTACATCGAAAGATGGCTGAAGGGTACGCATACGACGAAGACCGCCTGATTGACGCATGCGCGCGGGACGGCGAGCGCTATGATAGCGTTGCGTGAAGGTCAGGCGGCCTGCTGACCGGCGGGGTTGTCGGCTTGGCGCAGGAGCTTCCA
>JBAQER010000088.1:0-3310 GCA_049286845.1 Bradyrhizobium sp. | reverse complement strand
GTTTGACAATTGAATTCGAAACTCACCCACGTCGTCCCGGACAAGTGAGCGCACGCGAACGCCGATCCGGGACCCATACGCCGCGGCTTCGCGGTGAAGCTCCGGTGTGAGACGGCATCTTCAACATCATTCGTCGGTGGCTATGGGTCCCTGCTTTCGCAGGGACGACGCGGAGAGGTCATTTCGCCAGGACGAAGTCCCGTAGCCCGGATGGAGCTCTTGCGAAATCCGGGGCCACAGTCATCCCTGCGGGCCCGCGCCGGCCTTGGGATCGGTGACGATGGTCTGTTTCAGCACTTCGAACACCGACGCGGTGTCCTGATCGCCGAGCCCCATCGCCATCGCTTGCGTGTAGACCGGCTGTGTCAGCGTGAACAGCGGCGTCGCGCAGCCGACGTCTTCGGCGAACCCGGCGATGATGGCCATGTCCTTTTGCCAAGTCGAGACCTTCATGGTTGCGGGTTCGTAGACGCCCTCGACCATCATCGGCGCCCGCATCTGAAACATTCGCGAGCCGCCGGCGCCGGGGCCGATCATGTCGACCACTGTCTTCGGATCGAGTCCGGCGCGCTGTGCCAGAACCATCGCCTCGGCCGCGGCGACGTTGTGAATGGCGACCAGGTGATTGGCGATGAACTTCATCCGGCTGCCATTGCCGTAGGCGCCGAGATCGGCGCTTTGTTTGGCAAAATCGGCGAACAGATCGGCGCACCGGGCAATGGCAGTACTGTCGCCGCTGGCGTAGACCACAAGATCTCGATTTCTGGCTTGCGCGCCGGTTCCGCTCAACGGGCAATCCAGTGCGACGTGGCCAGCCTGGTTCAAGATGGCTTCGAAACGAAGCTTGTCGGGGATGCTGAGTGTGGAGAGCTCGACCACAATTCGCTGTGTCTGACCAGAATTGGCGATGGTAGTTGCAACATCCTCGACCGCCTCAGGACTGGGAAGGCTGGTCATGATGATTGGCGCGTCGCGCGCGACCCGACCGGCGTTTTCGGCGATTGTAACCTTGTCGCGCGCAAGCTCGGCGCATCGTGCGGCGTCGATGTCAAAGCCGAGGACGCGCCACCCGCGCTCGACGAGATTGCGGGCGATCGCGCCTCCCATGATACCAAGCCCGATGATGCCGACCGTCTTGTCCATGCGAGTTCGCTCCCTGCCAGCCAAGTTTGCGAGCGGCGCCGGCCGCGCCTTGAATAATTAGTGATCAGGCGATAAACAATCATCGGATAGCTTCGACCGGTCAAGCAGGTTTCGAAAGTGGCTTGCCGCGCCTCTCGACCGGCCGTTTCTCAAGATCGCAACGATCGGCGAGATAGCAGGGGAACGCTGAAATGGGAGGTGTTGGCGAAATGCCAGACGCAAGTCCGTCCCCAGACGACCGCACCTATGCTGCCATGATCGACCGCGCCAGAGCGCTCGTTCCGCGCCTGCGCGAACGCGCGTCCAGAACTGAAGAGTTGCGGCGTTTGCCGCCGGAGACCGAACGCGACCTGCATGATGCCGGCTTGTTCAGGATCGTGCAGCCGAAGCGGGTAGGCGGTTCCGAGCTGGACTATGTCGCGCTGGTGGATTGCTCCGATGTGCTCGCGCAAGGTGATGCGTCGGTGGCCTGGAATTTCGCCAATCTCGCGAGCCACCACTGGATGCTGGGCATGTTCGATCGGCGCGCTCAGGATCTGATCTGGAGTAACAACGCCGACGCCCTGATCGCATCTTCCTTCATTTTCCCCTCCGGCCGGGCCAGCAAGGTCGACGGCGGATATCTGCTGCAGGGGCACTGGCCGTTCTCGTCGGGAGTGGGTTCGAGCGAATGGAATATGCTCGGCGGCGTCGTTGCCTCGGACGATGAAGCCGATGGTATCGAATACCGGATATTCCTGCTTCACAAGAAAGACTACAAGGTCACCGACACCTGGAATGCGAGCGGACTGAGGGGAACGGGATCGAACGACGTCGAGGTCGCCGAAACCTTCGTTGCGGAACCGATGACGGTTGCGGTGGGCGATCTCGTGGGCGGTTCGACCCCTGGCAGCGCTGCCAATCCAAATCCGCTCTATGCGCTTCCGGTCTTCTCGTTATTCCCCTATGTGCTTTCCGGCGCGGGCCTGGGTAACGCACAGGCCTGCCTGGACGACTATATCGACATCACCCGCCATCGCGCATCGACCTATAATCGCGCCAAGCTCGGTGACTTCCAGAGCACGCAGATCAAGATTGCCGATGCGTCCGCGAAGATCGACGCCGCCCGCCTGATCATGCGCTCGCGATGCCTGGAGGCGATGGCCGATGCAAGGTCCGGCCATATTCCGGATATGGCTGAAAAGACCAGATTGCGGCGTGACGGCGCCTATTCCGTCAATCTCTGTACCGAAGCGGTCTCGCTGTTGTCCTCGGCGAGCGGCGCGCGCGGCTTGTTCACGACAGGCGCCTTGCAGCGACAGTTCCGCGACGCCCACGCCATCAATTCGCACCTTGCGTTCAATTTCGACGCGGCTGGCACCAATTACGGCCGCGTGGCGCTCGGCCTGCCGTCCGAAAACCTGACGCTCTGAGGCCAGCGCATGACCGACGCGCCCAAGCATCCGATCAATCCGGACCCGGCCAATGAGTTGGCCAGCGACAGCTCGTTGATCGATCCCCGGGACTTTCGCAACGCGCTGGGCACCTACGCCACCGGCGTCACCATCATCACGGCGGTCGCCGCCGACGGAAAACCTTATGGGCTGACCTGCAATTCGTTCGCCTCGGTATCGCTGAACCCGCCGCTGGTGCTGTGGAGTCTGGGGATGTTTTCGCAGGGCCTCAGCGTCTTCCAGAACGCCAGTCATTTCGTGGTCAATGTTCTCGGCGCATCGCAGCAGGCGCTAGCCAATAAATTCGCCAAGTCCTCGGATGACAAGTTCGCCGGGGTCGAATGGTCGCCGGGCCTCGGCAATGCGCCGGTTCTCGCCGATAGTGTCGCGAATTTTCAATGCCGCGCAGCTAACCGATACTATGGCGGCGACCACGTGATCTTCCTGGGCGCCGTCGAGGCCTATGCCTACAACCGGCAAGAGCCGCTGTTGTTTGCCCGCGGCAGCTATGGCCGGTTTCTCAAGCCCGACGCTCCGCCATGAGCACGAAAGCTTCACCCAGGCGTGCACGCGTCAAGCAGAAGCGGCTGTCGCCGGACGACCGCCGCCGGGAGTTCGTGGCCAAGGCCACGGAGTTCTTCTCGGAGGAGGGATTTGACGGCGGGACACGCGATCTGGCGCGGCGGCTCGGCGTGACCCAGCCGCTGCTGTACCGGTACTTTCCGAGCAAGGAC
>JBAQER010000087.1:0-1677 GCA_049286845.1 Bradyrhizobium sp. | reverse complement strand
CACTTAGCGCTGTGCTGACATTCACATCTTCGCTAAGGGTTGAAACGTCATTCCGGGGCGATGCGAAGCATCGAACCCGGAATCTCGAGATTCCGGGTCTGGTCCTTCGGACCATCCCGGAATGACGCCTTCACATCGATCAATGGTTCTTGAAGCAGTATTCCTGAAGCGGACATGAACGAAACCGACGTCGTCATCATCGGAGCGGGACATAACGGCCTCACCTGCGCCGCCTATCTGGCGATGGCCGGCTTGCGGGTGAAGGTGGTCGAACGCCGCAAGGTGGTTGGCGGCGCTGCGGTGACCGAGGAATTCCATCCGGGGTTCCGCAATTCGGTCGCAGCCTACACCGTCAGCCTGCTCAACCCGCAGATCATCTCGGACCTGAAACTGGCCGATCACGGCCTGCGGATCGTCGAACGCCGCGCGCAGAATTTCCTGCCCGCCCCCGATGGCAGCTATCTGCTGACCGGCGAAGGCCGCACCCACGCGTCCGTGGCAAGACTCAGCGAGCGTGACGCCGGGCGCATCGATGCGTTCAACCGCGAACTCGAAACCATTGCCGACGTGCTGCGCGCCTTCGTGTTGCGCGCGCCGCCGAACCTCGTCGAAGGGTTCGGTATCGGGGCAATCAGCGAGGCCTTCAATGCGCTGGGCACCGCCAACATCCTGCGTCGGCTTTCGCTGGAGCAGCAGCGCATCCTGCTCGACCTGTTCACGCGGTCGGCCGGCGACGTGCTGGACGACGCCTTCGAGAACGACCTGGTCAAGGCGCTCTACGGATTCGACGCCATCGTCGGCAACTACGCCAGTCCCTATGCGGCGGGGTCGGCCTATGTGATGCTGCACCACGCCTTCGGCGAGGTGAACGGCAAGAAGGGCGTCTGGGGCCACGCCATCGGCGGCATGGGCGCGATCACGCAGGCGATGGCGAAAGCGGCGCGCGGCCATGGCGTCGAGATCGAAACCGATGCCGGCGTGCGCGGGGTGATCGTCGATCGCGATCGCGCGGTAGGCGTGATCCTCGACAATGACAAGACCATTCGCGCCAAGTACGTGGTCTCCGGCGTCAATCCAAAGCTGCTGTATACGCGCCTCGTTCCGGCGGACGCGCTGCCCGCAGCGTTCCTCGGCCGCATCCGGAACTGGCGCAACGGCTCCGGCACTTTCCGGATCAACGTCGCACTCAACGCCCTGCCCTCGTTCACCGCACTGCCGGGCGAAGGCGATCACCTCTCGGCCGGCATCATCATCGCCCCCAGCCTCGGCTATATGGATCGCGCCTGGCAGGACGCGCGGGCCCATGGCTGGAGCCGCGAGCCGGTGGTCGAGGTCCTGATCCCCTCGACCTTGGACGACACGCTGTGCCCGCCCGGCCAGCATGTCGCCAGCCTGTTCTGCCAGCACGTCGCGCCGGAATTGCCCGGCGGCAAATCGTGGGACGACTATCGCGAGGAGGTCGCCGACCTCATGATCGCGACGGTCGACAAATACGCGCCGGGCTTCGGATCAAGCGTGATCGGGCGGCAGATGCTGTCGCCGCTCGATCTGGAGCGCCAGTTCGGGCTGCTCGGCGGCGACATCTTTCATGGCGCGCTGACGCTCAATCAATTGTTCTCGGCGCGGCCGATGCTCGGCCATGCCGATTATCGTGGGCCGCTGAAGGGCCTCTACCAT
>JBAQER010000086.1:0-4155 GCA_049286845.1 Bradyrhizobium sp. | reverse complement strand
GGACGAGACCGTGGCTGGCGCGGGCTCGACCGCCGCCGCGGCCGTGCGCGGCTTGTCGGTTACGGCCGCAGCCGTCATCGCCACGGGCACGACAATCGGCGGCGGACCTGCCGGCACAGCGGCCGTCTCGGCCGCCGGCCAAGCGGGAACCGGCGGCGCTGTGGCGGTGTTTTGCCGCGCAATCGAGCCGGTCACGGAATCCAGTCCCTGTTCCAGAACGGTAACGCGGGTATAGAGCCGGTCGCGGTCGCCGTTCAGCGTCTCAATTGCGGACGCCAGCCGCCTGGCTTCGCTGTGGCTTTCCTTTGCGACCGACTGAATCTGCTGCTGCGCCTGGCGCGCCAGATCGGCGGCGGCGACCTGCTCGCGCCGCGATCCGATCGAGGACTGGTTGACGATCACGGCGAGAACGATGGCGCCAACCGAGGCGACGCCCCACGAGCCGAGCCGCCACAGCGTGCGGCGGTCGAATTCGTCTTCCTCCGCCAGAAAACCCGACAGCACGCCGCCGGTGTTTTCGGCGTCGAAGCCGTCAGCCAAATGGTCGGTATTCTTGGCCATACGAAATTGCCGGCCCTCCCGAGGCCCACCCGAATCACACGGCAAACATTAACAGGAAATACGTCCTCATCTTGAATCCCCCCGGTTGGCCTGACGGCGAATCGGGTTTCCAAGAGGGAGCAAAACGCTCTAAGAGGGCGGCGGCGCTGGTGTCAGCCGCCATTGAACAGGGAATAGGATGACTGCTCGTACCAGCCTCACCATCGTGCTCGCAGCCGGCGAGGGCACGCGCATGCAATCCTCGCTGCCGAAGGTGCTGCATCCCGTGGCGGGCCAGTCGCTGCTGGCGCATGTGCTCGACGCCGCCCCGAAGGGAGCGGGCGCCTCGCTCGCCGTGGTGATCGGCCCCGACCACAAGGCGGTCGCCGACGAGGCCAGACGCGTTCGCCCCGATGCCGCCACCTTCGTGCAGCGCGAACGTCTCGGCACCGCGCATGCGGTGCTCGCCGCCCGCGAAACCCTGGCGCGCGGCGCCGACGATCTCCTGGTCGTGTTCGGCGATACGCCGCTGATTTCGGCCGAGACAGTTTCGCGTTTGCGCGCGCCGTTGAAAAACGGCGCGGCGCTCGCGGTGCTGGGCTTTCAAGCCGCCGATCCCACCGGCTACGGCCGGCTGCTGGTCGAGGACGGTCGGCTGGTGGCGATCCGCGAGCACGCGGACGCGACGCCTGCGGAACGCGCGATCACGCTCTGCAATGCCGGCCTGATGGCCTTCGATGGCCGCCGCGCGCTGCAAATCCTCGACCGGATCGGCAATGCCAACAGCAAGGGCGAATATTATCTGGTCGATGCAGTGGCCATCAGCCGGGATATGGGATTGGAGGCGGTCGTGATCGAAACCAGCGAGGACGAAGTGCGGGGCATCAACACCAAGGGCCAGCTGGCCGAGGCCGAACAGGTCATGCAGGCGCGGTTACGCAAGGCAGCGCTGGAGGCCGGCGTGACCATGATCGCGCCCGACACGGTCTATCTCGCCGCCGACACCCGCTTCGGCAAGGACGTGACGATCGAGCCGTTCGTGGTGATAGGCCCCGGCGTTTCCATCGCCGACGGCGCGGTAATCCATTCGTTCTCCCACATCATCCAGTCCTCGATCGGCAAGAACACGTCGGTCGGCCCCTTTGCGCGGTTGCGGCCGGGGACCTCGCTCGGCGATGGCGCCAAAATCGGCAATTTCGTCGAGACCAAGGCGGCGACGCTGGAGGCGGGCGTCAAGGTCAATCACCTCTCTTATATCGGCGACACCCATGTCGGCGCCAAGGCCAACATCGGCGCCGGCACCGTCACTTGCAACTATGACGGCTTTTCCAAGCACAAGACCGAGATCGGCGCGGGCGCCTTCATCGGCACCAATTCGTCTCTGGTGGCGCCGGTCAAGATCGGCGCCGGCGCCTATATCGGTTCGGGCTCGGTGATCACCAAGGACGTGCCCGACGACGCCATGGCGGTGGAGCGCAGCCCGCAGACCAACCGCGAGGGCGGGGCGAGGCGGTACCGCGAGTTGAAGACGCGCGACAAGACGCCGAAGGCTTGAACCCGCCACGGTGTGATGGGGAAGGTTGCCGGCGCGAGCGCGCTATTCGTCGTCGGAAAATTCCGAGAAGATCGCGCGCGTCAGACGCCAGCCGCGCGGTTTCGCACGCTGGACCGGCTCGCCCGGCTGGTGCTTCACGAGCACGGGCTTGGATTCCTGCCCGCGCATCGGCGGCGGCCAGTGGGCAAGGTGGGTGCCTTCGGTCTCGCTGGCCCGCAAATGCAGGGAAGTGAGCCCCCGGTCGCCTGGTCTGCGGTCGCGTGTGTCTGTCACGAGCCTGTCTCCGGATCGCCTAAGCTTTCCGAAAAACAGTTGATCTCGGGTTAACGTGCTTGTCCCGATTGGGAAGAAACGGGTATTCCACGGGCTCCGCGGACAGGCTTGTTAAGGCTTACACTTTACCCTGTCGCAATCCGCAATAATTATTGAGTATCTGGGAACAGGCGATTTTCGTTAAGAGGGTCGCGCTGTTTGCGAAATCTTTCGACGATTTGGGGATATTGATCCGCATGTGCGGCATTGTCGGCATTCTCGGACGCGCTCCGGTCGCGGAGCAATTGGTGGATTCGCTCAAGCGCCTTGAATATCGCGGCTACGATTCCGCCGGGGTCGCCACGCTGGAAGGCGACCATCTCGAGCGCCGCCGCGCCGAAGGCAAGCTCAAGAATCTGGAAGCCCGGTTGCGCGCCGAACCGCTCGCCGGCCACACCGGCATCGGCCACACGCGCTGGGCTACCCACGGCAAGCCGACCGAGAACAACGCGCATCCGCACGCCACCGACAACGTCGCCGTGGTTCACAACGGCATCATCGAGAATTTCCGCGAATTGCGACAGATGCTGGAAAAGCAGGGCGCGAAATTCACCAGCGAGACCGACACCGAGGTGGTGGCGCATCTGGTCAATTCCTACATCCTGAAGGGCGCTTCGCCGCAGGACGCGGTGAAGGCGTCGCTGCCGCAATTGCGCGGGGCGTTCGCGCTGGCGTTCCTGTTCCGCGGTCACGGCAATCTCATGATCGGCGCCCGCAAGGGCTCACCGCTGGCGATCGGCCATGGCGACGGCGAGATGTATCTCGGCTCGGACGCGATCGCGCTGGCGCCCTTTACCGACACCATCAGCTATCTCGAGGACGGCGACTGGGCGGTGCTGACCCGCGAGGTCGGCGTGATCTATGACGAGCACAACACGGTGGTGAATCGCGAAGTGCTGAAATCCGGCGCCTCGTCGTTCCTGGTCGACAAGGCCAATTACCGCCACTTCATGGCCAAGGAAATCCACGAGCAGCCGGAAGTGGTCGGCCATACGCTGGCGCGCTACGTCGACATGGCGACCGAGCGCGTCGCGCTGCCGGTAAAACTGCCGTTCGACTTCAAGGACATTCAGCGCATCTCGATCGTCGCCTGCGGCACCGCGAGCTACGCCGGTTACGTCGGCAAATACTGGATCGAGCGTTTCGGCCGCCTTCCGGTCGAGCTCGATGTTGCCTCCGAATTCCGCTATCGCGAGGCGCCGTTGCGAAAGGGGGATCTCGCGATCTTCATTTCGCAGTCCGGCGAGACCGCCGATACGCTGGCCGCGTTGCGCTATGCCAAGGCGGAGGGCGTGCACACGCTGTCGGTGGTCAACGTGGTGACCTCGACCATCGCCCGCGAAAGCGAGACCGTGCTGCAGACGCTGGCCGGCCCCGAAATCGGCGTTGCCTCGACCAAGGCATTCACCTGCCAGCTGATGGTGCTGGCCGCGATCGCGGTCGCCGCGGGCAAGGCGCGCGGCGAATTGTCGGACGCCGACGAAATCAGGCTCGTGAAAGGGCTGGTGGAAATTCCGCGGCTGATGGCGGCGGCGCTTTCGACCGAGCCCCAGATCGAGAAGCTGGCGCGCGAGATTGCCAAGCACAAGGACGTGGTCTATCTCGGCCGCGGCACCAGCTATCCGCTGGCGCTGGAAGGGGCGCTGAAGCTGAAGGAAATTTCCTACATTCACGCCGAGGGCTATGCCGCCGGCGAACTCAAGCACGGGCCGATCGCGCTGATCGACGAGAACATGCCTGTCGTGGTG
>JBAQER010000085.1:0-3057 GCA_049286845.1 Bradyrhizobium sp. | reverse complement strand
GGCCAGGGGACTCGAGGACGGCATCGTCGATGACGCGGTGATCGCGGCGAATCTCGGCCAGCGGGGGGCGTTCTGGAAGCTGCGCGACGAAATGTCGGCGGCGCAGAAGCCGGAAGGCGGCTCGATCAAGCACGATATTTCGGTGCCGGTCGCGGCGGTGCCCGCCTTCATCGCGGAAGCCAACGCCGCGGTGGTGAAACTGATTCCTGGTTCACGGCCGGTGCCGTTCGGCCATCTCGGCGACGGCAATATCCATTACAACGTCAGCCAGCCTGTTGGCGGCGACACCGCCGACTTCATGGGCCGCTGGCACGAAGTCAACGCGGTCGTGTTCGACATCGTGCTGCGGATGGGCGGCTCGATTTCCGCCGAGCACGGCATCGGCGTGCTCAAGCGCGACGAATTGCCCGACGTCAAGGACAAGGTGGCGATCGAGCTGATGCGCGGCATCAAGGCGATGCTCGATCCGCTCGGCATCATGAACCCCGGCAAGGTGCTATGAACGCGCCGCCGCCAAAGCCGATCGCCGCACTCGCCATCGCGCCGATCGAGGACGCCGATATCGCCGCGGTCATCGCGCTATGGCAGCGCTGCAACCTGACGCGGCCATGGAACGATCCCGCCGCCGATATCGCGCTGGCGCGGCGCGGGCCGAACGCAACGGTGCTGGCCGGCCGCGTCGGCGACGACGTCATGGCCACGGCAATGGTCGGCCACGACGGCCATCGCGGCTGGGTCTATTACGTCGCGGTCGATCCGGACCGTCGTGGGCAAGGTTATGGCCGCGCCATCATGAAGGCGGCGGAAGACTGGCTGCGCGCGACAGGCATCGCAAAACTGCAATTGATGGTCCGGCGCGAAAACGCCAAGGCGGGGGCATTCTACCAATCGATCGGCTACGCCGAGTCACAGACGATCGTCTTCGCCAGATGGCTCGACGGCCGCGAGCCGACGCCGTAATCGAAAAAATACTGGCAGGCCGACATGACCATTTCCGACCGCATCCGCGTCAAGAACGTCCGCGTGCTCTCCGACAACCATTACACCCTGAAGACCACCACGTTCGAATTCCGCCGCGCCAACGGCGAATGGCAGACGCAACATCGCGAGACCTACGACCGCGGCAATGGCGCGACGCTGCTGCCTTACGATCTGGCGCAGCGCACGGTGGTGCTGGTGCGGCAGTTCCGCTATCCGGCGTATGTCAACGGCCACGACGACCTCCTGATCGAGGCCGCCGCCGGCCTGCTCGACAATGAATCGCCGGAAAACCGCATCCGCACCGAGGCGGAAGAGGAAACCGGCTACCGGCTCGGCGACATCAAGAAGGTGTTCGAAGCCTTCATGAGCCCCGGCTCGGTCACCGAAAAACTGCACTTCTTCGTCGCCGAGTATCAACCGCACATGAAGATCGGCAGCGGCGGCGGCATCGCCGACGAAGGCGAGGACATCGAGGTGCTGGAGCTGCCGATCGATCAGGCGCTGGCCATGATCGGCGACGGCCGCATTGCGGATGCCAAGACCATCATGCTGCTGCAATATGCGGCGCTGAACATTTTTCGCTGAGGACGTTTGAACGCGATGCGCATCGCCCTGATCCACGCCCTGAAGCATTCGATTCAGCCGATCGAGGCCTCCTTCGCCCGGCTGTGGCCGGACGCAACTTTGATGAACCTGCTCGACGACAGCCTGTCGGCCGATCTCAAGCGTGACGGCCGCCTCACCGACGCGATGACGGAACGTTTCCTGTCGCTCGGGCGCTATGCGGCCTCGACTGGCGTCGACGCGATCCTGTTCACCTGCTCGGCCTTCGGCCCCTGCATCGAGGCGGTGGCGCGCGCCCACGCACCGATGCCGGTGCTCAAGCCCAATGAAGCGATGATCGAGCAGGCCGTTGCGAAGGGCCGCAGGATCGGCCTGCTCTCGACCTTCGCGCCGACGCTGGTGTCGATGCCGCCGGAATTTCCCGGCACTGTCGAGCTCGTGCCGAAACTGGCGGAAGGCGCGCTCGCGGCACTGGATCGCGGCGACCGCGCCGGGCACGATCGCCTGGTCGTGGAAGCCTCACGCGATTTGCGCAACTGCGACCTGATCGCGCTCGCGCAATACAGCATGGCGCCGGCGGCCGAGCTGGTCGCCGCGGCGTCGGGCCGGCCGGTCCTCACCACGCCGGACAGCGCGGTCGCGAAGCTGAAGCAATTGCTCGGCGTTGCCGGGTGAGCTGCGGGATTGATATTGTGCGATAGGGCAAACAACCACTCAACGTCGTCCCGGCGCACGCCGGGACCCATACTGCGTTGTCCTCTCGATCAAGGCGGAATGCCTGACGCCATTCACACCACGAAGGCCGGTGGTTATGGGTCCCGGCGCGCGCTTCGCTTGGCCGGGACGACGAGGATTCAGAACAGACTCCCCTGCCCGTCATCTTCAGCCGCCGGCGTCGGCTTGCGCGGGGTGGCTTTCCTTGCGGGCTTCGGCGCTTCCGCCGCCCGCTCCTCCGCCGTGATCGGCAGGATCAGTTGCGCGTCGTCATTGGCGACGCGATTGACCCGCGTCGAAACCTCGTGCCAGACGAATTCGCCTTCTTGCGGCGCGACCAAGAGCGCCATCACCCCCTCCGCGCTGTCGTCGCGGCAATCGAGCCAGCGCTCGAAATCGGCAGGCGCGATGGTCACCGGCACGCGGTGATGCAGCACCGCAAGATCGGCGCTCGCCGGTGCCGTGACGATCGCCACCGTGTCGAGCTCCTCGCCGTTGGGCCCGGTCCAGGTTTCCGCCAGCCCCGCGAGGCCCATCGGCT
This sequence comes from Bradyrhizobium sp., assembly GCA_049286845.1. Classification (GTDB taxonomy): domain Bacteria; phylum Pseudomonadota; class Alphaproteobacteria; order Rhizobiales; family Xanthobacteraceae; genus Bradyrhizobium. The sequence goes on along the minus strand of JBAQER010000085.1, from coordinate 257 downwards.
GCCCGTCGCGGCGATGGATGAAGTGGGGCCGCTTGCGCTTCTCGGCCGCCTGCCATTCGTAATAGCCATCGGCCGGGATCAGGCAGCGCCGGCGCCTGATGGCGTTCTTGAAGGCCGGTTTCTCCCCCACGGTTTCCGAGCGGGCATTGATCAGCAGCGTGAATTTTCTGGGGTCCTTGACCCAGGCCGGCAGCAGGCCCCAGCGCATCAGCCGGAAATGTCTGATACCGTTTTCGACGATCACGACAGGTATAGGT
>JBAQER010000084.1:0-3281 GCA_049286845.1 Bradyrhizobium sp. | reverse complement strand
TGATAGGTCAGCGCCAGCGCCACGCAGTGGCGCAGCGCCTGCTCGGGAACATCATCGTCGGCATTCAAGAGGATGCTGCGGTTGCCGCCATAGCTCAATTCGGTCGGGTACAACTCGCGAAAAGTCTCGACCAGGTCGGTCTGGCAATGGAAGAACACCGCGTAGCGGTTGGCGGCGGATTTCACCCGGTCGATCCGGATCGTGCTGCCGCTTTTCGTCTCTGACGTGAGATAGCTCGGCTGCCCCCATTTCAGGGCTTCCTCGAGCGCCCCGACGCCACCGGTGGTCCTGGCGGTATCGAAGATCAGCCGGCGCAGCGCCAGCAATCTCGCCCGGAGCGGTTCCGGATAGGCGCTGAACACCGCAGCCACGGCGGGATCGGCAAATCCCGCGCCAGACTTCTTTGCGGGGTTCTTTCCCCCGCCGATCTTCTTTGCTGAGCGCTTCATCGCGCGCTGGAGACGGCGGACAGCCTATTTGGTCTGATCGTCGGTGGTGGCGCCGGAGGCATTCTTCCTGATCGATTCGATCGCGCTCATGGCCGAGGCCTTTTGCGCATAGCCTTCCGACGAAAACATGCTTTCGCCGTTCGGCGCCTTGAACCGGAAACGAAACTCGCCGGCCTTGTCCTTATAAACTTCGAACTTGTAAGCCATGATTTGCTCCCCCCTGGGTGGATTTGTCGCGGGCGCAATCGTCTGCCGCGACCAGAGCGGAGTCAATTGGGCGGACGATGACAGCTACTTCGCAAGGAGGTGCCGCCTCAGACGCCGGGAGGGGTGGAAAGGATCGCCTTGCCGACATCCTCGTAATGGCTGTCGCGGGCCTGGAGCTGCTGCGCGATGGCGTGCATGTCGCGAAAACGGCGCTCGAACCTGTTGGCGCTGAACACGGCGGTGGCGCCGGCCATGTGATAGGCGACATCGACCACGGCGGCCGCCTGGTGAATAGTCCAGGTCGTGGCGAGCCGCAGCGCCATGCGGTGCTCTTCGGTGACGGTGCCGCTGCGGGTCAGATCGCCCCAGACTTCGCGGGTCGTGGCATAGAGATAGGCGCGTGCCGCGCGCAAATTGCCTTCGAGGCGCCCGATCTGTCCCTGCACGGCGTTGTTCTCGCGCATGGCCTTCAGGCCTTGCGGTGTCTTGCCGCGCGAAAGTTCGATGGCGGCGTCCAGCGTGGCGCGGGCGACGCCGACCGAGACCGCGGCAAATCCCTGCGCGTACACCAGGTTGGTGGGGAGCCGGTAGAGCTGCCCCTGTTCGCGCAAGGCCGTGGGCTCGTCGCGCAGCGCCGCGAATTTTTCCGGAATGAACAGGTTGTCGACCGAATAGGAGTCGGTGCCGGTGCCCTTCAGGCCGATCACGTCCCAGACGTCGTACATCGTGGCGCTGCTCGCCGGAAACAGGATGGTGCGTATTTCCAGCGCACCGCCGGGGCCCCGCCGCCGCGTGCCGTCGGCTTCGACGACCTGGACATGGGCGCCGAGCCAGCTTGCCTGACGAGAGCCGCTGGCGAAATTCCAGCGCCCGGTGGCGCGGTAGCCGCCGGGAACGGCATGAACCTCGTTGGCGATGGCGCCCCAGGCGAGGATATCGGTTGGCCTGGCGAAAATCTCGCGCGCCGCGTCGGCGTCGAGCCAGGCCGCGGTCATGGCGCAGACCGAGCATTGGCCGAGGCACCACGCCGTGGAGGCATCGGCTTTTGCAACCTCCTCCAGCATCTGCATGAAAATCTCGGGGGGCGCCTCCGCGCCGCCGAGGCTTTGCGGCAGCACAGCCCTATAGAGTCCGTTCTCGATCAGGGCGGAAACTACCGGCTGGGTGAGCCGCCGCGTCCGCTCGATCTCGTCGGCCTCCTGCGCGATCAGCGGCGCCAGCGCCCGCGCGCGCTCGATCAGTCCGAAGCCGGGAAGCTTGTTCATGCGTTTCCTCGCCCTTTTTGGATTTCTTGGCTGGCGAAGCCGCAATGGTGGTCCATCCGCCGCCCCCGATCAAGATGGCTGGAGCATGGGTGGAGTCCGGATTCGGGCGGCGCGTTTCAAAAAGCCGCAACTTCCTGCCAGGATGTCCGTATTTTGCGTCGTGATCCCTGGGAGTACGGGCCTTGGCGCAAAACGGCTTTCTGCTCATTGCCGATATTACCGGCTACACCATGTTCCAGCGCGCCTCGAAGATCGCGCTTGAGCGGCTGGTGGCGGAAGACATCGCGGCGCCCGTCGCGTAGCGCGTCTCGACGGCGATGCCTGATTGTCCTTCATGGCACCTCGTGCTAGTCAGCCGCGCCCAAATCGGTCACCGCGCATCATGCGCCAGTTGGCTGGAACGGTCGGGACATCAATGTCGAAAATCAATATCGCCACGTTCGCCGCCGCCGATCAGCGTGGAGTCCTGGATGTCATCCTGCCGATCCAGCAACGGGAATTTGGCATTCCCATCACCGAAGCGGATCAGCCGGACCTCACGAACATCGCCGGATTCTACCAATCGGGGACCGGCGGCTTCTGGGTGGCTCGGTCTAATGACGAAGTGGTCGGAACAGTCGGATTGAAAGATATCGGTCTGGGCCAGGCGGCGTTACGAAAGATGTTTGTTGCCGCTCCGTTTCGTGGCCGCGAGTTCGGAGTGGCGGGAAAGCTTCTGGATGCCTTGCTGGCGCATGCTCGCGCGCAGGGTATCACCGAGATATTTCTCGGCACCACGGACAAATTCCTGGCGGCGCATCGATTTTACGAAAAGCAGGGATTCAAGGAGCTGGAGAAAGCCGGCCTGCCCAAGGCATTCCCGATCATGGCCGTCGATTCGAAGTTCTATGTCCTGAGCGTGCCGTAGGGACTGTGAGCGCCATTTAGGTCGGCAACCGATTATTGCTCAGCTATCCACCTTCAGCGCCGCAATGAACGCTTCCTGCGGAATGTCGACCTTGCCGAACTGCCGCATCTTGCCTTGCTTCTGCTTCTCCAGAAGCTTCCGCTTGCGCATGAGGTTGGATCGCGCCGGTTTCGACGGGTTTGGCGAGGGTCCCGCCGATCACACGTGCTGCGATGATGGCGTCGTGCCGCTGATTTGCCCGACGTGTCAAATGGTTTCGCAAGGTGCGTCAGGTATCACGCCGGCAGTCGTCGGTTACTTTGCATGGGGTTGTTTTCGATATTTTTGTTGTTCGGTCACGGAAGCCTCAGGCCGGACCTGATCTCATCATGCGTTGGCGGTTGAGCATTCGCCTCAGCTATCCACCTTCAGCGCGGCAATGAACGCTTCCTGCGGGATGTCGACCTTGCCGAA
>JBAQER010000083.1:0-3840 GCA_049286845.1 Bradyrhizobium sp. | reverse complement strand
GTTCAGCGCCGCTTCGCCAGCTCCACGGCGCGGCCGCTGGCGCCGATCACCTTCGCCTCGTCCTTGTCGCACTTGAAGCCGCGCGCGATTTCGTCGGCGGCCTTGCGGGCGAGCTCGTTGGCGTCGGGGTTGGCCTTCACGTCGACATAGGCGACATGGCACACCGCCCCCGGCGGCAACCGCGTTACCGCCAGCAGCGGCTTTGCGATGGGCCGGCCGTTCCTGTCCTCGTCGGTAATGTCGGCGATGTGCCAGCGCTGGATGATGGCGAAGGGTTTGCCGTCCACAGCCCGCCATTCCACGGTGTGGGTGGTCGAGTTGAACGGCCCGAAGGTTGCCTCCGCCGCCGGCTCCCTGTCCGCCGCGGCGCGGCTGCTGCCGACCGAGACCGCCTCGCGCAGGTCATCCTCGCTGATGACGACCACGAGCCCGGCCTTGCCCGGACAGACCCGTATCGTGGAATCGTCGACGCCGTTGCCGGCGCTTTTGACGCGGCAATCCCTGGGGGCGGTCGAAGTGTAGCTGCTGCCGAATGTTTGGGCGCTGGCCGGCGGAATCAGGGCGAAGCAGGCCCATAACAGCGCCGACAGGGCCATTTGCGGCATGACACGCACGCCGGGGACGATGATGTAGGGGACGCGCTTCATCCAGCCGCCTTTTCATTGCGGGACCGCCGATGCTTCGACGTGCGCAATCTGGGGAAGGTTCACGCGAAATGCGCGAAAGGCCTGACATTGGCCCGGAATCATCCTAGAACAGCGGCTTCGCAATCCCCTTCATAGCGTGTCAGTTCAAGTCGATCATGTCTGCCATTCCGTCGAATAAACCGTACCGCGTCGGCCGTTCCCGCACCGGACTTGGCCTCTTCGCCACCAAACCAATCAAGAAGGGCACCAGAATCATCCGCTATTTTGGGCCGCTGCTGGATTCCAAGAAGAAGAAAGACGACGCGATCGAGAACAAATACCTGTTCGAGCTCACCAACCGCTGGACCATCGACGGCTCGGTGCGCAAGAACATCGCCCGCTATATCAACCACGCCTGCAAGCCGAACGCGGAATCGGACGTCAAACCGCGCAAGCGCAAGGTATTCATTCGCGCGATCAAGAACATCGAGCCCGGCGAAGAGATCAACTACGATTACGGCACCGACTACTTCAAGGCCTACCTGAAGCCGATCGGCTGCAAATGCGCGGCTTGCGAGAAGAAGCGCAAGAAACAGCGTGCCGAGGCGAGGGCCGAGAAGTCGCGCCTGAAGGCCAAGGCCGAGCGCAAGGCCCTGAAGAAGGCCGAGAAGCTGGCGGCGAAGGCCGAAAAGCTGAAGCGGAAGCTGAACGGCGTTGAGGCGAACGGCGTCAAGGCGAACGGCGTCAAGCTGAACGGCAAGCTGATGAACGGGCACGGCGGAAAATCCGCAGCCGGCAAGTCGACACCGGTAAAATCCGGGATTTTTGCGACGGTAAGAGCGGAGCCGGGCCGGGAACGCCGCGCTTCGACTTAAGCCCCGGACTCGTTGGCCTTCACGAATGCCAGATTGGTCCAGGTGACGCCGGCGGCGCGGTTTGGTTCCTGACTGGATTCGTTGCGCAGATTCAAAACGGGCTGCAAACCCTGCATCCGCGCAAGCTCGATCGTCTCCTCGGGCGAGATTTCGAACATGCGCCGTCCCGGTGGAACCGGCCCATGCCGGATTTTCATGATGACGGCGCCGCCACGTCGCACCAGGGACGCCAGGTTTGGCATCGCGCGCCGGCGTTGCGGCCCGTCGAGATGCATCCAGACCGCGGTCAGCATGACGAGATCGAACTCGTCGTCGCCGGGCCGCAGGCGGGCCAGATCCGGCAGGCTGTCGTCGAGCCATTCGATCCGCGGCGACGGATGCAGCGCCATTGCCCGGAGGCGCAGCGCATCGGTCGGTTCGACCGCGACGACGCGATGTCCCTGTGCGGCGAACCAGGCGGCATCGCGCCCGGTTCCGGAGCCGATATCCAGGATGCGGCTCGGTGCCGTCGGGATCAGATGCAGGACCGTTCGGTGGGTATCGGCGGCAGGGATGGCTTCATAGCGCCGGACAAGCTCCTCAGCCTCGTCGGCATATCCTTCGGTACCGCTCACCTTCACGGACGTCATACGGCGCCTTTTGTTGATCTCGGGATGCTAGCACCAGACCTCAGATGCGCAATCGCGCACCGGGGAAGCTTGGGATTCCGGGGTCGATGCTTCGCATTGCCCCGGCATGACTTCTACCCGCCGGGCTTCCTGATCGACTTCGGCAACGGTGCATCACCAAAGTCGATCGTCGAGCGTTGCAGGATCGCGCCGGCTTCATCGACCACGACGCGAAATCGCCGGTGTTCGGAGTAGAAGGTCAGGCGAAAACGGCCGCTGTCGGCGTCGGTCCCGCGCTCGGAGAGGCCAGTGATCTTGCCGGCGCGCATCTGCTCCCTGAACAGCGGCAGCGCGATGCCGAGCCCCTCGGCGATCACGGAGGCGTCGATCGCAACGGCGCCGTTCTCGAATTCAACCGGTTTCATGACCTGTGCCCAACTCTCATGCGACGCCTGCCGCCTTTCTTGACCGGGCGGGATAGGCGCATTCCGCCAGCGTGGTGGCGTCGAGCTCCCGCATGAAGGCTTCGCGCGCGGCGGCAAGGCGAGCCTTCAGGCGGCAGCGCGGCTTGAGCACGCAAGTGCCGCCGTCGTCGCGAAAGCACTCGACCAAAGCGTGGCGATCTTCGAGCGCCCGCACCACTTCGCCAAGCGTGATCGACTGCGGCGGCCGCGCCAGCGTGAATCCGCCGCCGGCGCCGCGCTGGGTGCTGATGAAGCCGCCATCGGCGAGGTCGCGCACCACCTTGGCCAGATGATTGCGGGAGATGCCGAACTCGGCGGCGATCTCGTTGGTCGCGAACGACCGCGCCGGCTCGCCGGCCAGCCGCATCAGGGCGCGCAACGCAAAATCCGTAAACGACGTCAGGCGCATGGGATCCCCCGAAAATAGGCCTTGCAAACCATTTATAGGCGTCTAAATAGGTATTTCAAATACCTATTTCAGGAGATCGTCGTGACCCCTGCAGAACGGCGCGAAAGGATCACGGCCGAGATCGTCGCCCGGACCGGCATCACCGAGCCGCTGATCGAGCGGCTGGTGCGCGGTTTCTACGCCAAGGTCCGCAGCGATGCGGTGCTGGGGCCGGTCTTCGAAGCGCGAATTCGTGACTGGGAACCGCATCTGGAGCGGATGTTTGCCTTCTGGTCGTCGGTCGCGCTGATGTCGGGCCGATATCACGGCACGCCGATGGCCAAGCACATGCCGCTGCCGGTCGATGCCGATCATTTCGACCGCTGGCTGGCGCTGTTCGAGGAAACCGCCCGGGAGGTCTGTTCTCCTGAAGCCGCCACGCATTTCGTCGAACTGGCGCGGCGGATTGCCGCCAGCCTCGAATTCGGCATCGCGGGCGCGCAGGGCGTGCTGCTCGGCAGCGGCGAAAGGTTTCGGCGTAACGAGGCAGGAGAGATGCGATGACCCAACAGGCGAAGGTAGTAACCAGGATCGTCAACGATACAGCCCTGGCGCAGGAGCCGGCCAATCCATTCGCGGGCAACAGCCTGGTGCCGATGCTGATCGCCGGAATTGTGTTGGTACTGGTGGGGATGATTGCGGTCGCGATGTTGAGCTGACCGCCAACAGACCGCCGCCGCCGGGCCGCGGGCCCTCGGCGGCAGCAGCTTGCCCCTCCTCGTCATTGCGAGGAGCGAAGCGACGAAGCAATCCATCTTAGTAGCAAGGAAGAATGGATTGCTTCGCGGAGCCTCGTTCGCGCGACCCGTTGGCTCGCAA
>JBAQER010000082.1:0-4867 GCA_049286845.1 Bradyrhizobium sp. | reverse complement strand
GTACCGAACTCGCAATGACGCGGAGGAAATTCGATTCAAAATTTCAAACAGCAGATACACGTCCGCATTCTCGCGGCGTGATGCGCCCGAGGTTTGCGTTTCGTTGTCCCTCCAAAGAAGAGGGAGCAGGGAATGCCGGATGCGCGCTGCACCCGGTCTCGTGTGCAAAATGCACGAGTAAAAAACGCACACGAGCATACAGGGCAGCGGAGGCGATCCGACATTCCCTGCGCAATGGCTTTACGGCTTATATCGCGCTCACCCCGGGGTATCGGGCTTTCTTGCCCCCGTCGCCTGCGGATAGCTGGCTCATCCGCGCCCGGTTGGGCCGACTTGCCTTCCACAGACTTGACGCCAACCACTGAGGCGTCAGATCCACACGACTTCGCTGTACGCTTCAGCATCGTACGTCCTGCGCGCCGCTGTCCGCTCACGGAAAACCGCCCTGCGAACACACTTCACGCCCGACACCGCCGCGTCCACCACATCCCATCCCGCGTTTCGTGACGATCGCGATACGCCCCTCTTGCCGGGTGAGACGGGCGAACTGATAAATCTGATTTGCCCGACGGGTTAAGCGAAAAATTGCCCGTCGGGTTGTTTTGTCGCAGCCCCGTGTTGAACATTCGAATGAACGTTGGTCGTTGTGATGCTTCGGGGCGCGAGCCGTGCTCATCCTCACGCCGGCATAGTCGCCGCGCTAGAGCCATTTCCACCTCAGATGCTCCATCCTTCGAGACGCATCGCGGAGCCTGTCATCGGGCGCGCATTCGCGCGACCCGTTGGCGATGCTCCTCAGGATGAGGTCTCAGTCCCTCATGGTGAGGAGCGCGTCTTCGCGCGTCTCGAACCATGAGGCCCCGCTAGAAGCGTGCTGGTTCGGGCGAGCTGGAAAACGCGCTAGACGCATTTGCGGATATGGGGCCGGTTGATTTCCCAGAGTTCGTCGAGCAGGCTGCGCGCGGCGGCTACGGAATTGACGACGGGATCGATCAGCAGCGCCTGCAATGCCAGCTCCTTCGAGGCATGCACCGCCGCCTCGACGGCGAGTTGCTGCACATTGACCTGGACGGTCATGAGCTTGGCGACCGGATCGGGCAACGGGCCGAGCGAAACCGGATGAATGCCGGTCATGTCGGCCATGACGGGCACTTCCACGGCGGCGTTGGCCGGCAGGTTCGGAATGACCTGCTGGTTAAAGACCACGCCGGATTCGATCAGTTGCTTGCGGCGATGCAGGATCGCCGCAATGACGGTGACGGCGCGCTCGCCCGATGCGGTCAGCCACCACCATGGAATCTCCGCCCTTCCCGCCAATACGTCGTCGATGGTCTTCTCGGTTTTCGCCCGCTCGCCTTCGTCCCAGTCGAAATTGTAACCGCCCTCGCCGGCTTCCCAGCCATACGCCATGTATTCGCCGACATGGCCGTCGCCGCAGCCGAGCCAGTAGCCGAAGGCCCGGAACAGATTGCGAGTCAGCGGCGAAACCTTCGGATCGAAATCCCTCTCCTTCTCGCGCAGCAGCGGATAGAGATCGGCGCCGGTTTCCTTGTCGCGGATCTGCATCAGGCACTGGAAATGATTGAGGCCCGCGCCCCACACGTCCACCCGTTCGGAAGGCAAGCCAAGGATGGACGCGACCGCGTCGCGCGCCAGAAAGATGCCGTGGCAGAGACCGACGGTGCGGATTTTGCTGTATAGCCCGAGCGCCAGAACGATGCGGCTTTCCGGATTGGAAAAGTTGAGGAACAGCGCGTTCGGGCAACGCCGCTCCATCTCGCGCACGAAATCGAAAACCACCGGCAGGGTGCGCAGGGTGAAGAACAGCCCGCCCGGGCCGCCATTCTCGCCGAGGGTATGACGGATGCCGTATTTGCGCGGCACCTCCCAATCGAGCCTCCACAGCCGGTTGCGCTCGATCGCGGTGGAATGGACGACGAACTCCGCGCCGTCCAGCGCAGCCCGCCAGTCGGTGGTGCACTCGATCTTCAATCCCGCGCCGGATTTCTCGTTGAGCAGCTTCGCGACGCGCCCGGCGCGCGCCAGCCGCTCGGCATTCCTGCCGACCAGCACCACCGTGCTGCCGGCCAGATCATGCGTGGAGAACAGGTCCCGGAACATGCTGATGCCGAACGAGGCACTGCTTGCGCCAATAAAGACGATTTTGGTGACCGCCGTCATGTTCCCTACCCTGCCCGCCGCTTTGCCGGACCGTTCGGACCGGTTCAGTTAGTAGATACGACACAGGCCCGGGACGTCGGCTTGATCTAGATCAGCTATGAAATTTCAACCCGTCGACGATCTTGTCGATCACCTTGCGCTCACGACCGCGATCTTGGTGTCGAATTGCTTGGATTACCTCGGTGTCATTCCGGGGCGCGCATTAGCGCGAACCTCAGATGCGCAATTGCGCATCGGGGAATCTCGAGATTCCGGGTCTGGTCCTTCGGACCATCCCGGAATGACGATCGTGTAGCCTACCCCCTGGCGTCGCAGGCCCAGGCACGGATCACGCATTCCTTGCCGCCGAATTCGTAGCACTTCCTGGTCGCCGCATTCAGCGAACTTGAAATCCTCGGCTTGACCGCATAGCCGTGAGCGCCGCAGGGATTGGCCATGTCGACTGCAAATGCCGCGCAGGCGCGCTTCATGGTGACGGCCGTGCAGTTGCCCTTGCATTGCTTCAGCGCCGCGGCGCGCGCCGCCGCTTCGGCGGGATAGTCAAATGCCTGGCCATAGGCGCCGCACTTGCCGACCGCAAACGCGCCCGCCGCCCAACTCTCCGTCACCAGGCGCGATGCACCGACCAGCAGAGTCAGCACAAGAACGAACAGCGCCCGGCGTTGGGCTCTCGCAGTCGAAACGATCAATATCCCCTCCCCCGAGGCAATCGGCGGCGAATCTATCCGGGGGACGTTTCAACTTGGTGAACGGGAGGTTGAAAATCGCTGCGCGGGCCAGACCGGCTATCCCCGCTGCGCGGCCTCGAGCGCCTGCGGAGTATCGATGTCGAGGAAGGCGCCATGGCCCTCAACCGGGACCTCCGCCACCGCCTCGCCGTGCTTGGCGATCAGGTGCCGGGCGCCGATATCGCCGTCGAGCGTCATCAATTCGTTGAAGAAGCGGCGCGACCACAACACCGGATTGCCGCGCCTGCCGTCGCTGACCGGCACCGCGATCAGGTTGCCGCTATCGGGCGCGAAAGCCTCGATCAGCCGGTCAATCAGCTCCGACGAGATCAGCGGCATGTCGCCGAGGCAGATCACCGCGCCATCGGCATTTGGCGGCACCGCCGCGATGCCGGCCTTCACCGAACTGGCCAGGCCTTCGGCGAAATCCGGATTGCGCACGAATTTCACCTTCAGGCCCGCCAACGCCTTCTCGACCTGCTCGGCCTGATGTCCGGTCACCACGGTCACATCGGACGCCTTGGAGGCCAGCGCCTGTTCGGTCACGATCCGGACCAGCGGCTTGCCGCCGAGTTCAGCGAGCAGCTTGTTCGGACCGCCCATCCGGGTCGAACGCCCGGCGGCGAGAATCACCGCGGCAATATTGCGATTGCTGTCGGTCACAAGGCTTTCGCGCGGCTGCGGCCGGGTGACGATTTCCATCAGCAGCCCGCCGACGCCCATGCCCGTCAGTTCAGTGCGCGTGACCTTGAGGCCCGCGAGCAGGCGCATCAGCACCCAGTCGAAGCCGTTTTCCACCGGCGAGCGCGCGCAGCCGGGCGCGCCCAGCACCGGCACGCCGCCGGCATTGCCGATCAACAGCAGATTGCCGGGATCGACCGGCATGCCGAAATGCTCAATGGCGCCGCCGATCCCGGAGATCGCCGCCGGAATCACGTCGCGCCGGTCGGCAATCGCCGAGGCGCCGAACACGATCACGAGTTCCGCGCCGAGACAGAGCAATTCCCTGATCGCGGCTTTGAGAGCTGTCTCATCATGCGGCACGCGGCGCTCGGCCATGATGGCGGCGCCGGCCGGCGCCAGCCGCTCCGCCGTCACCCGCAGCGTCTTCTCGATCACCTTCGGCGCCAGTCCCGGCAGCAAGGTCGAGACCACGCCGACGCGCTTGATGACATAGGGCGAGATCCGCAGCGCGCCGCCGCCAGCCGCCGCCACAGCGGCGTCGCGCAGTTTCGCCTCAACGCCGAACGGAATGATTTTCACCGTCGCGATCATCTCGCCCTCGACCACCGGTTTGAAGGCGGCGAGCGTCGCAAAAGTGATGGCCTCATCGACGCCGTTGATGCGGTCGACCCTGGCGCGGTCCACCACCAGCACACCGGCACGGCCGGCGAACAAATTGGCGCGGCCGGTAAAGGCGCGTTCGACGTTGACGCCGTCGCCGGCCACCGCCTGCGCGATGCCGGCGGCGGCCGTGTCCTCGGAGACGTCACCCGGCTCCAGCCGCACCACGACGATCTCAGCAACGCCGGCCCTGGTGAGCGCCTCGACTTCGGCGGGACCGATCGTGGTGCCTTTCTTCAGCACCAGCGATCCCTGACGCAGGGTGTGGACGGTGACGCCGCCGACCGCGTCGGCCGGACTGGCAGGACCGAACTTCATGCCGCGGCTTCTTTTTCTTTCGGAGGCAGCCGCAGTTGCGCGGTGATCTCGGCCATGATCGAGACCGCTATCTCGGACGGCGATACCGCGCCGATCGAAAGCCCGATCGGCGCATGGATGCGGGCGATGTCGCTATCCCGCGCGCCTTGCGCTTTCAGCCGTTCGGCGCGCTTGGCGTGGGTCTTCCGCGAGCCGAGCGCGCCGATATAGAAGCAGTCGCGTTCGAAGGCGTGCAGCAGCGCCGGATCGTCGATCTTGGGATCATGGGTCAGCGCCACGAAGGCGGTGTAGTGATC
>JBAQER010000081.1:0-6335 GCA_049286845.1 Bradyrhizobium sp. | reverse complement strand
GGGCAGCACATCCTGCTCGTTGGTGACGCGCTGCTCCCGGGGGTCGACGACGACCAGCGCCGTCGCGGCAAAACGCGCAGGGGTGACCAGCAGAATGACGAGGCCGATGCCGAAGAGCGCCGCCGCGATGAGCAGGATGCGCCGGCCGTTATCCCGGAAAAATGCGATCGTTCCCGCAAGAGTTAAGGAACCCTTCAGCAGGTCAGGTCGTCGCGTCGACGCTTCAGCAGGCGCGCCGCCCGGAGCTTCCCACGAAGCCGGGTTCGTTGCCCGGTCAGAACTGGCTCGGGTCGCCTGGTTACCGAACGACATACGTGTTTACTCAACTCGACCGGCAGACATTCTTGCAGCAGCTCCGATACCGTAAATATCTATAGTTAATCGACAGTTACTGCGCGATTATTGCCGTGCCGGTCTTGCGATTATTCACGTCCGATAATTGATCGGGATGAACGGGTTGCCCAAATATGGGTTAACCCCTTCATGCTCTACTCCGTGTGCGGCCGGTCGCGCTGTGATAGGAGGCTGCGACCGCGACCCAACAAACGAGAAACCCGTGCTGCTTTCCTTGCCAGACGCAAAACCACGCGTCTTTCTTGAATCGGTGAATCCAGTCCATGCCGACAAAGCAGTCGATCCGGTTCAACGCAATGCATTGCCGAAAAAAATGAGCGTCAAACGTCGGCGTATCCTTCTTGTCCAGACCCAGGCCGAGAATGCCGGGGCCCAGGAGATTTCCAGGCTGGTCGGAGCCGGCCTGACTGGACTCGGTTACGAGGTCCACAACCTGTTCTTCTTCCGCAAGTCGGAGTCGTTCGACGCGCCGCCCAACACGGTTTATTGTTCGCCGCGCCGGCCGGGAAATCCATGGGCGCTGCTGAAATTCCTGTGGGAGCTGGGACGGCAGATCAGGAGTATTCGACCTGACGCCATCCTGACGTTCCAGCATTTCGGCAACGTCATCGGAGGAACCGTCTCCCGTCTGGTCAGCAGGTCTCCTCTGATTGCAAACCAGGTTTCATCGAGCATGTCGATGAGTTGGCCGGTTCGCATTGCCGACATCGCAATGGGTAGCGCCGGCTTCTTCAAATTCATAACCCTCAACTCGCACGAGATGGAGCGCGAGTACGCGTGGTATCCTGCGAGCTACCGGTCAAGGATGAAATACGTCGCGCACGGGTTTGACGATAAGGCGCTGAACATTTCGAAGGAAGAGGCGCGGCAGAAATTCAACTTGCCTCATGGTTGTATTCTGCTGGGTTGTACCGCGCGATTGCATCCGGATAAGCGTCTGGATGTCGCAATACGCCTGCTTGCCGGTGAACCTTCATGGCATCTTGCGCTGGCTGGACAAGGGCAGGAGGAAACCCGGCTGAGACTTCTCGCCGATGAGCTGAATGTGTCAGAGCGGTTGCACTTCTTGGGAGAGCTTTCGCCTCAGTGCGTGGGCCAATTTCTCGCTTGTCTCGACGTTTTTGTCTTCCCCTCGCAGGCGGAGACGTTTGGGCTGGCTGCCGTCGAGGCCGCCAGTGCCGGCGTACCTTGCGTTGTGACGGACCTCCCCGTTTTGCGCGAGGTGCTGTCGTATGAAGGCAGGCCGGCAGCACTGTTTGTCGATGCGTCGGACAATGCAAAGCTGTCGATGGCCGTTTCGAAAGCTCTTGATGACAAGTCACTGCGTGACGAATTGCGACGAAATGCAGCGGGGCTGAAGTCGCGCTATTCGGTGAAGGCGATGGTGGACGCGTATGTGGGAATTATCGAGGCTTTATAGCTGTCGCGTCTGCTGGTGGGGTGGGGCCTGACATGATTGTTGAATTTCGGTACGAGCGCGGGCGGGCGCGCCAGTGGATGCTGAATGCCGCCCTGCCGCTGGAGAACCAGAACGTCGGGGTACAAATCGCCTGGGCAGGAACGGCGGCGCCTGTGCCGGCGGGGTTGGATGCGCTTTTCGAACTTGAGCGCATCTTGCTGCGCAAGAGCAAGACCTGCGGAGCCGACAGGCTTAAGGTCATTCCGGAGACCCGCCGGCTTGGCGAGGCCGACATCGTTGTCGATTTTACCGGCGCGAGCCGCGAGCCGGGCTGTAAGGCTACTCGCTATCTTCGCCCGTTGTTCAATGGAATGGCTGGCGAGGACGCCGCTTTGGCGGCGATTCTCGCCGGAGATTTGCCGGTAATCGAAATCGTCGACGAGATCGACGGCACGGTGCTTGATCGCGGTCATCCGTCAGCGGAAGTGGCGGTGGGCTTGAGCGGCGCTCTGGAAACAGTCATGGCGCGAACCATGACTTTATTGACAGCCGTGCTGTCCGGAAAGCCGCGCATCCTGCCCGAGATGAATTATTCTTCGGGCGGCAAAGTGCCAAAAACGCCTGCCGCCTACGTTGTTGGCGGGCTCGCCTGGTCGTTTGCGAGAGAAATCTATCGCCTCTGCTGTTATGCGCCGCACTGGCAAGTGGGCTGGCGATTCAGCGGTGATGCCGGGGTCTGGAAGACCGGAGATCTGTCCGGGCCTTCGTGGCACGTCCTCCGCGATCCCGGGCATCGGTTTTTCGCCGACCCATTTCCAATCACGTGGAAGGGGAGAACGTTCGTATTCTTTGAAGACCTCGACCATCACGTCGGTAAAGGCATCATTTCCGCGATCGAGTTCAATGATGCCGGACCAGTCGGGGAGGTCATTCCCGTGTTGGAAGAGTCCTGTCATCTGTCCTATCCATTTCTCATCGAACATGATGACGAATTGTGGATGATCCCGGAGAGTTCCGGACACCGGGATGTCGCGCTCTACAAGTGTGTTGGTTTCCCCAATAAGTGGGAACGTCATGCCACGCTGCTCTCGGATCTCGTATTAGCTGACGTGACGATCACTGAGCACAATGGACTGCACTATCTCTTCGGTGCATCTTACGATGGAATGGGCGGATACTCCGACGCGCTGGCAATTTATTATGCCCAGGATTTGCTGGGTCCTTGGCTGCCCCATGCGAGCAATCCCGTTTTGATCGATCGGGCCAGTACGCGTCCGGCGGGAAACTTCGTCGTCATCGATCAAAAGCTATGGCGACCGGTTCAGGATTGCACCAACGGATACGGTTGCGGCCTCGGCCTGGCAGAAGTTATCGAATTAACGCCAACCGGCTTCAGGCAGATTGTTCGAAATTCCATCCAGCCAGGCCCATTGTGGCCCGGGCGAAAGCTTCACACGCTGAACCGCTGCGGAGACCTCGAGGTGATCGACGGAGCCAGGATTCAGCCAAAAATCCGGGCCTTCGCGCCTTAACGGTCATCCGAGGGTTCGCGACCTCGTGGCAGCTATATCGCCCGCACCACGCCCGGCTGCCCCGGCGCGCATTCCAGCGCGGCGCGGTCCCATTTTGCGGCATTGGCCGCGGCCTCATAGGTGCTTTGCAGGAATTCGAGCAAGGCCTGGTCCGGCTCTGCGGCGGTGCGCACGGCGTCATAGGGCAGGATGAATTCGCCGAGAGTCTCACTGAAGAACGCGGCGGCGGGGCGCACATTTGCCGTGCGAAAACCTGCCGGTTCGGGATAGGCGTAGCAATAGAACGCGGGATAGTTGACCGCACCGGAGCCCGGCCAGAAGCCGGCGCTGCTGACTTCGTGCGAATAGGCTTCGCAGGCCACGTCATCGGAGAGGTGAGGCACTCCGCCGGGATGCCGCGGCGCGCGGCGTCCGGAAAAGCGCGTCACCGCGAGATCGAAACTGCCCCAGAAGAAATGCACCGGGCTCGCCTTGCCGAGGAAGCCGGTACGGAATTGCTTGAACACCCGGTCTGCATTGACGAGGATCTGGAAGAAGCGCCGTACCGCATCGGGATCGTAGGTGGCATGCTGGTGATCCAGCGAAAACCGCACGGGGTCGGGCAGTTCGTTGGGCATCTCGTCGATTACGACGGCGATGCCGAGCTCGGCGAGATCGGCCATCACGCCCGCGTAGAAACTCGCGACCGACTGCCCGGCCAGCGCGAACTGCAGTTGCGCGCCGTCGCTGGTCGAAATCCGCAAGGCGTGATCGATGAAGTCGAGGTCGATCTGAAAGCTGCGCGCACCATCTGGAATCGAGGAGGTCGTCAGCCCGCGCGCGGTGACGTACAGCGCGACGTGCCAGGAATGATTCAGCCAGGGCGAGCGTGCCAGCCTGATCTTGCCGATCACCTGCGTCCACAGGTGCAGCGTCGCATAGGTCTCGCTCCATGCGGCGGTGGGCAATTCCGGCCAGGGGACCTGCGGGGCGTTGCTCATGGTTGGACACCTTGCTGATTGCGAGTCACGCGATCCGATGGCTCAGCGAGGTTTTGCCGATACATGCTGGAGCGCCATGTCGAGCGCGAGTTCGAGCGGCCGGGTGGAGCGCATGGTCTGGGCGAGCAACAGTCCGCCCTGCAGCGCGGTCAGTACGGCGGTGGCGAGGTCTGCCGGTTCGGCGCCAGGCCTTAGTTCGCCGCGGGAACGCATCGCCGTGAACCCCGCGACGAGATAGGACTCCCATCGCTTGAAGCCCTCTGCGAGCAGCGCACGCGGCCGTGCCGACTCGGCCAGCTCCGGGACCAGCGATCCAAGCGGACAGCCGCCGGCGCCATTGTTCTGTCGCGTCAATTCCACCAGTGCATCGCGCCAGCGGCGCAGCCCGGCAAGCGACTTGAACTCCTTGAGAAGCTGCTCCTGCGCCGCGAGCAGACACTCGGTTTGGTGCTGGATGACGGCGAGCACCAGATCGTCCTTGTCCGCAAAGTAATGATAGAGCTGCGATTTACTGGTGTTGCTGGTCGCAAGCACCGCGTCGAGGCTGGTGTTGGCGACGCCGTGCGCGCGCACCAGCCCGGTCGCCGCTTCCACGATGCGAGCGCGCGTCGCTGTCCCTCGGGCCGTGCGTGCCGGCCGGATACTGATGCTTCTCATCCAGCAATAATAGTTGACAGCCGACGCGTTGGCAAGCAAATTGGACTAAATAGTCCAATTGGAGAATCCGCATGCCAGCGCTGCGCAACGGCGACACCTTTCCTTCCCTCACCATCAACGCCGTGGGCGGTGGCACGATTTCGCTGCCCGGCGATCTCGCAGGCGCCTTCGGCGTGATTTTGATCTACCGCGGCTCATGGTGTCCGTACTGCAACGCACAGCTCGCGGCATTCTCCCGCGCGACCGCAAAGTTCACCGAACTCGGGGTCAAGGTTGTCGCTCTGTCGATCGATGACGAGCCGACCTCCGCTGCGCTGGTCGAGAAACACCGTCTGGCCTTTCCAGTCGGATACGGCGCCAATGCCGACGCAATCGCGGCGGCCACCGGCGCCTACACCAACGACAACCCGCGCTATCTGCAATCTACCGGCTTCGTTCTGGATCCGGACGGCAAGGTGATCACCGGCGTGTACTCCACCGCGGCGATCGGAAGACTTGTTGCGGACGATGTCGCCGGCTTCGTCAGTTACGTGAAGTCCCGCAAGTGATCGGGTTGTTGCCGGCAGAGGGAACGAGCCAATGAGCGGAGAGCAGATCGCTGTCGTGGTAGGTGCCGGGCCGGGACTTGGCAACGCGCTGGTCCGGCGTTTTGCCGAGTCGGGCATGAGCGTGGCCGCGGTCTCGCGCAAGGGCCGGCCTCCCGAGATGACCGAACATCACGGCCTCGTTCGCAGTTACGCGTGCGATGCGACGGTGGGCGCCCAGGTTACTGCAATGTTCGCGCGGGTTACCGCGGAACTCGGTACCCCCGATCTGGTAGTGTACAACGTCGGAACCTGGGATCGCGCCGGCCTCCTCGATATTTCCGATGAGATGTTCGAACAGGCTTGGCGTACCGGTTGCTTCGGCGGATTTCTTGTCGGCCGGGAAGCGGTCAGGACAATGTTGCCGCGCGAACGGGGCACCATCATCTTCAGCGGCGCTACCGGCTCGATCCGGGGCGGTGTGGGCTTCGCGGCCTTTGCGGTCCCAAAGTTCGGCCTGCGGGCCCTGGCCCAGAGCATGGCCCGCGAATTTGGTCCCAGAGGCCTTCACGTCGCCCACGTCATCATCGACGGCATGATAGGTCAGGAGGGCGATGCAGAATCCAACAGCGTCCTGGCCCCGGCTGCGATCGCGGAAGCCTATTTCCAGCTCTACCGGCAACAAAGCAGCGCCTGGACACACGAGATCGATCTGCGGCCCGTCGGCGAAAAATTCTGATCGGTGAATGAGGTCATCGCGGGCTTCGTTGACGCCTGTCGATGACATTCTTTCGGCCGGGAGAGGCTATGCGACCATGGTTGCTGCAGGAATTGAGGTGAGCCGCATCTACCGTCGCTCGCTGCTGATCCTCCTCGTTCTCACCTGGGC
>JBAQER010000080.1:0-34796 GCA_049286845.1 Bradyrhizobium sp. | reverse complement strand
TCGCGACGGTGACCGGAAGCGGTCCGGCGGGGGCGATCGTCTATGCCGACGTCGAGCGCCGTCTCGGTGCGCCCGTCGCTCAAGCGGGAAAGAAGCGCGCGCCCGGGCTCGATCTCGACGCCATGCGAACGGCCATCGCCGCCGCCATGGCGCGATCGAAGCGGGAAATCCCGCATTATTATCTCGAGCATCAGGTCGACGTCACCGCCAGCCAGCAATGGCTGGCCAGTATCAATGCCGCGCGACCGCCCGACGGCCGCCTGCTGATCGGCGCGCTCATGATCAGATCGGTGGCGCTGGCCGCGCGCCGCTTTCCCGCCTTCAACCGCTTTTACCGCGACGGCAAATTCGAGCCGTCGCGCGCGGTGCATGTCGGCGTTGCCGTCGCCATTCGCGGCGGCGGGCTGGCGGCGCCGGCGCTGCATGACGCCGATCAAATCCCGCTCGACGAGTTGATGGCGCGCATGCGCGACCTCGTTCAACGTACCCGGTCCGGCCGGATTCGCAGTTCGGAGATTTCCGATCCGACGATTACGGTGACGTCTCTGGGGGAGCGCGGTGTCGAAACGCTTTACGGCATCATCTATCCGCCGCAGGTGGCGATTGCCGGGTTCGGCAGGGTGGTGACACGGCCCTGGGTTGTCGACGGCGCCATCGGACCGCGTTCGGTGGTCAACATCACGCTGTCTGCCGATCACCGGGTCAGCGACGGACACGCCGGCGCGCTGTTTTTGGCCGAGATCGGCAGGCTGCTGCAGGAGCCCGACAAGCTATGAATGACCTCGAGATTCGCAAAGTGGTGAAGGAAGAGCTCAACAACATCGCACCCGAGGTCGATCTGGCGGCGATCGACCCTGCCGCGGACTTGCGCGAGGCTCTCGACATCGATTCCATGGATTTCCTGAGTTTCGTCACCGCCATCCATCATCGCCTCGGCGTCGACATCCCCGAACTCGACTATCCGAAGCTCATCACGCTCGACGGGGCGGTCGCCTACCTTGTGGCGCATCTCGGACCGGCCAGGAATTAGCCGGCCTGAGTTCCTCGGCCGGTTTCCCGCGGCGTGCCGGAGTAAGCCCCATTCGGCACACGCAAACCATCCGGTTGATCCCCGGGATGAACGCGGCGCATAGGAGCTTGCCGCTTTCACCGGTCCGCGGAGGCTGTTCCAATCGGATTTGCCCGTGTAGGCTTCCGCTCCTGCCGGCCGGAAGGTGAACCAATAATCACAAAGGCGCGCAGACAGGGGAGACGGCAAACAACCATGACCGATATCCGATATTTGGCGCCTGGCACGCTCGACGAGGCGATCAAGGCATTTGCCGCGGCCGGAAGCGCCGCGCGCATCCTGGCCGGCGGCACCGATCTGCTGGTGCAGATGCGATCCGGCGCCGTGAGGCCGGGTGTGATCGTCGACATCAAGAAAATCGCCGAAATGACGGCCATCGAAGAGACCGCCGGCGGCGGCTTTCGCATCGGCGCCGCCGTGGCCGGCGCGGTGCTGGGCGAACATCCGCGCTTCGGCAAGGTCTGGCCCGGCGTGCTGGAGGCCGTCAACCTTATCGGTTCCACCCAGGTCCAGGGCCGTGCCTCGGCGGGCGGCAATCTCTGCAACGGCTCGCCGGCCGGCGACAGTGTCCCGGCGATGGTCGCGGCCGGCGCCGTCGTCACGCTGCAGGGCCCCAACGGCCGCCGCGAACTGCCGGTCGAGAAAGTGCCGGCCGGCCCCGGCCGCACCAATCTGCTGCCGGGCGAAATCCTGGTCAGCTTCACGCTGCCGCCGCGGCCGCCGGGGTCTTCCGATGCCTATTTGCGCATGATCCCGCGCACCGAGATGGACATCGCGGTGGTCGGCGTCGGCGTCAGTCTCACCTTGAAGGACGGCGTCTGCACTGCCGCGCGCGTCGGGCTCGGCGCGGTGGCGCCGACCGTGCTCCTGGTCGAGGCCGCCGCCAAGGCCCTGATCGGCAGCAAGCTCGACGACGCGGCGCTGAATGCCGCGGCCGCTGCCTGTTCCGCCGCCTGCCGTCCGATCGACGACAAGCGCGGCACCATTGCCTATCGAACCAAAGTCGCCGGCGTGTTGTTGAAGCGCACGGTTGCGATCGCCGCCAAGCGCGCCGGAGGAAAGTGAGATCATGGCCAAACTGCACGTTTCCACCACCATCAACGGCGAGCCGATGGAGTTCTTGTGCGAGCCCAATGACACCATGCTCGATGCCTTGCGCGGGCCGCTTGCGCTGACCGGCTCCAAGGAGGGCTGCGCGTCCGGCGATTGCGGCGCCTGCTCGATCACGCTGGACGACCGCCTGGTCTGCTCCTGCCTGATGCTCGCCGTTGAATCCGAAGGCCACGAGATCCGTACCATCGAGGGCATGGCCCACGGCGACAAACTGCATCCGCTGCAGCAGAAATTCCTGGAAGCGGCGGCGCTGCAATGCGGCATCTGCACCCCGGGCATGCTGGTCGCTTCCGACGCGCTGCTGCGGCAGAATCCGCGGCCGAGCGAGGAGGAGGTGCGGTTCTGGCTCGCCGGCAATCTGTGCCGGTGCACCGGTTACGACAAGATCGTGCGCGCGGTGCTGGAAACAGCCGCGGAAATGCGGGAGCAAGGAACCAGGGAGTTCTGGCAATGAACGTCATCGCCAACAACAAGTGGATCGGCCAGCGCACCATTCGCCCTGACGGCGTCGACAAGGTGACGGGGCGCGCGGGCTATGCCGCGGACACCACCATGCCCGGCATGATCTGGGGCAAGATCCTGCGCAGCCCGCATCCGCATGCGCGCATCCGTGGCATCAATACCGCGAAGGCCGAGGCGCTGCCCGGCGTCAAGGCGGTGGTCACCGCGCGCGACATCGTCGACTTCCCGGTCGACAAGTCCGTGATGCTCGGCATCCAGGACATGCGCTGGATGTGCCGCAACGTGATGGCGCGCGAGAAGGCGCTGTTCCCCGGCCACCCCGTGGCGGCGGTCGCCGCCACCTCCGAGGCGATCGCGGCGCAAGCCTGCGAACTGATCGAGGTCGATTACGAGGTGCTGCCGTGGTCGATCGAGATCGACGACGCCATCAAGCCCGATGCGCCGATCCTGCATGAGTTCCTCAAGTTCGAGGGCAAGCCCTCCAACATCGCCGGCCGGATGGAAATCAAGAAGGGCGACGTCGCCGAGGGCTTCAAGCAGGCCGAGGTCGTGGTCGAGCGCAGCTTCACCACCCGCCCGGTGCACCAGGGCTATATCGAGCCGCACGCCTGCCTCGTCAGCGTCGCCGCCGACAACAAGACCACGATCTGGAGCTCGAGCCAGGGCCAGTTCATGGTGCGCGCGATGACCGCGCATCTATCCGGCATCCCGCAGAGCGACATCCGCGCCATTCCCGCCGAAATCGGCGGCGGCTTCGGCGGCAAGACCATCGTCTATCTCGAGCCGCTCGCGACCTTGCTGGCGAAGAAATCCGGCCGGCCGGTGAAGATGGTGATGACCCGCGAGGAAGTGATGCGGTCGACGGGGCCGACGTCGGGCTCCAAGAGCACGGTGAAGATCGGCGCCAAGAAGGACGGTACCATCGTCGCGGCGCAAGGCACCTTCTATCTGCAGGCCGGCGCGCTGCCGGGCTCGCCGATCCGCGGCGCGGTCGGCTGCAGCTTTTCGCCCTACGACATCCCGAACGTGCTGTCGGTCGGCTTCGACGTCGTCTCCAACCGCTCCAAGGTCGCGGCCTATCGCGCGCCCGGCGCGCCGATCGGGGCCTATGCGGTGGAATGCGTGCTCGACGAACTCGCCGAGGCGCTGAAGATGGATCCCTTGGAGCTGCGGCTGAAGAACGCCGCGAAGCAGGGCACAAAAGCCGCGCACGGCCCGGTATTCCCGCGCATCGGCTATGTCGAGACGCTGCAGGCCGCCAAGGCGCATCCGCATTACACCGCACCGCTCGGCAAGTACCAGGGCCGCGGAGTCGCTAGCGGTTTCTGGTTCAACGCCGGCGGTGAATCCAGCGCGCAAGTCAACATCACCGAGGACGGCAACGTCGTCGTCACGACAGGCCATCCCGATATCGGCGGCTCGCGGGCGGCGATCGCCAACATCTGCGCCGAACTGCTCGGCATCGACTACCGCCGCGTCTCGGTCTTGATCGGCGACACCGCCACCGTCGGCTTCTCCAACCTGACCGGCGGCAGCCGCGTGCTGTTTGCCTCCGCGATGGTGGTGACGCAGTCGACCGAAAAGATCATCGCCACCTTGCGCGAGCGCGCCGCAAAAATCTGGGAGATCGATCCGGAAGCGGTGAAATGGGAAAACGGCGCCGCACATCCGGCGAGCCCCAACGCCGGCCAGTTCGAGCCGCTGACGCTGGCCCAGCTTGCGGAAAAGGCGCCGCAGATGGGCGGGCCGATCGGCGCCGGCGTGCAGCTGAACACCGAGGGCGCCGAAGGCGGCTTCGGCACCCACATCTGCGACGTCGAGGTCGATGTCGATCTCGGCATCGTCCGCGTGATCCGCTACACCGCGGTGCAGGACGTCGGCCGCGCCATCCATCCGAGCTATGTCGAGGGCCAGATGCAGGGCGGCGTCGCCCAGGGCATCGGCTGGGCGCTGAACGAAGAGTACATCTACAACAGGGATGGCAAGGTCGATAACCCCGGCTTCCTCGACTACCGCATGCCGGTCTGCTCGGATCTTCCGATGCTGGATACGGTGATGGTCGAAGTGCCGAACCCGAAACATCCGCAAGGCGTCAAGGGCGTCGGCGAAGTGCCGCTGGTGCCCGTGATGGCCGCGGTCGCCAACGCCATCCACAACGCGCTCGGCAAACGTTTTTACAGTTTGCCGATGTCGCCGCCGAAGGTGTTGCAGATGCTTGAAGGCAAGGGGTGAGGTGGCCGGACGCCGCCGTTCCGGCGTTCACCGATCGAGGATCATGCGCGGACCAGCGGACACGATTTGTCAGGCGGCGCCTCCCGATCGCTCAATTCGGCGATCGCGGCCGCGATCCACTTGTCCAGCTCCTGGTGGGATATATCCTGCTTGGCCTTGGCTATCTTCAAGGCCTCGAGATCCGGTCCCGTCGCGTCTTCCGGCGACAGGGAGTCTTCACGCAAGCGAACGCGGTCCGTCTTCATTTCGTCTCCCCGAAATACCAGATACAAATTCTCGGGCATCAACTGCGCCGCGGATCTAGTCTGCCGATAGCGGCAGAAATTTGCAAAAAAAGAGACGGCGTCGATTTTTTTGGCCCGGCAGGATATGACGTGGATCGCCGTGCGAACCGGAAGCATGTGCAAGCGGTGATGCCGCGGGGGCCAGGCTGGTGAACATGACCGATTCCGAGAAAGCCGCCAAAGTCATCGAAGCCCTGAAGGCCGCCGAAGGCGAGCCGGCGCAGATCGCGTTGCCAATCCTGAACGGGCTGGTCGGGCTGGTGCAGGGCAGCGGCGAAGCGCCGCTGGAAGTCGAGGAGGCGCGATCGGGCGCCTTCCTCGCGATCTGCGAAATCGGCAAGGCGCTGCATCGCGGCCAGCCCACCGATCGCCTGTGGGCGCCGGCGATGTCAGCGACGGAACGCTGGATGTCGCTGGCGCGAGGGCGTTAGGGCCGCGCTACTGTTTCTCGATTTTCGTGATGGTCTTGATCCCGCCGGTTTCGGTTGCGGAGAACGTGACCCTGTCGCCGGCGTGCAAGTTATCCAGCGAGACGCCCTTGAGCTTGAATTCGGTGGCGGCGCCGCCGGTGTTCGCTCCGACCGTGCCGCTTGGCGCCTCCCGGATCGCGACGGTCCCGTGGATCCGGTCGAGGACCGTGATCATTCCTGTTCCCGTCGTCGCTTGCTGGGCCAAGGTCGCCGAACCGATGAAGGCGAGTGCCGCAATACTCGCCAAAGCGATCTTCGCAATTTTCATGGAAGCCTCCGGAAGGTTGGCACGTCTGGGATAAACCGCGGTCACCGGATTTGTTCCCATTCTGCGCTGCGAATGCGGGCTATGGCGGCTTGTTCTGCAACTGGGAACTCTGTCCGGAACCGGGCAGCGTTCGGGAACATTCGGTCATTCCTCCAGTTGAATTGGACCCTAAGAGGAGTTCAGCATGAAAAAGATCTTTATCCCACTTGCGCTCGGTGCCAGCGCACTGTTCGCCACTGCCGCTTCGGCGGCTCCGATGTCAAACGGTATCGCGGTTATGCCTGACAACGGCATCGAAAACGTCCGCATGGTTTGCGATCAATATGGGCGCTGCTGGCGGCAACGTGGCCAGCGCCGCGTCATCATCCAGGATTCGTACAATTACTATGCGCCGCAGACACGCTACATCGAACGGCGCGGATACTATGATGGCGGATACTACGATAGTGGTCCGAGTGTCGGAATCGGCGTCGGTCCGGGCGGCGTAGGGGTTGGCTTTGGCGTGGGTCCGCGCTGGTAGGCCTGCGACCGCTGCCGACCAGAAGGAGGCTGTTGGGAAATCTACGGCCTTCTTCCGTCCAGTCGGAACAGAGTGATCCGGCTTGCGAAGCCGTCGGGCAGTTAGTCCGGCGTGTCAGCGTGTGGCATTGACAGACGCCGTAGATGCAACCGCTTAATGAAAGAGGCCGCCAACCGAGGCGGCCCCTTTAGTATTGTTTACCTGTGCTTGAATCTGCGACCAGGGGCATAGGCAGAAGCTCCCCGGTAACTGTCGGCCTTTTTTAAATGACCGGGCGCGTAACCGGACGCGCCGGGATGCCCCGCGATTGCGCCTCCGCTGCGGAACGACTGACCAGGAGCAAATCCTGATGCGCCGGGGCCGCCCCCACCGGGTCCTCGTGCATCTGCGGTCGAGGAAATTGCGACCAACAATCCAGCAATGGCCGCGAGCGACAAGATTTTGTTCATAGTCCACCTCGTTGTCTTCACCGCTGTTGCGCGGCTCATGAGGAGAACCGCCCAGGGCTCGATTGGTTCAAATTAAGCCCCGCTACTGGAACTAAAAGCAGGCCACCAGGGCGTAGGGACGCCGAGCTGGCGGGCCGAGTTCGGCGTCCTTGCCGCTGAGCCGGCTCCGGTGGATTGATTATTGACCACCGGCTTCTATGCTTGCGGATATTCAAGGGCACGGCGATGTGGTGGTTCAACAAGGTCAAGCGCATAGAAATCTGGGATGAAGACATCCAGTGGCCGATTGGCGATATCGAAGCGGTACATAAGATACGCGATATCTGCGCTGCCGCTGCCGATAGTGCTGAAAAAGCAGGTGGCTTCGCAGGCCGCGCGGACAATACGAAGAATAAATACGAGACCGAACGTTACGAACGCGCCGCCAAGACCGCAATGGAAATCGCATTCAAGATTTCCGACGACCTGATGCGCGATTCCGCCGTGCGCCAGATCGTGAACTTGTGCGTGAAGGCCAACAATTTGAGGACAGCACGGATACTCCTTCGCGCAATTCAGTCCGCATCAATCAGGGAAGATATGCTGAATGACCATCCGATACTAAGGCAATGAGTTGGCTGCGGGCGCGCTCGACTCACCCCTTTGTTCCCATCACATACGGCCTCAGCATCGCGTAAATCATCCCGTGCGTCGGTGTCGGGGACGCCCAGCGTGCGGCCGGAATCGGCGACCTTGCCGCTGAGCGAGCCGGTTGCCGCGCTCGAGGTCGAGTGCCATCGAGCGCTTTCATGTCGGTCGGCGCATGGCCAGTGAAATCGGGAACCTTCTCCAGCGCGGCGGCGGGCAGGGCGATGCCCTGGCGCGACCGACATCGATCGCTTCCTGCAGCGCGGGATACCGAAGCGCATCATTCCCCGAAGGGGAGCGTCGCCTGATCTTCTGACCAATCAATGACCTCGAACATCATTCCGCGCCTTAGCATTTCAGACTCGAGATCCGCGGCGTGTACTTTCCATTCCGGGGTCTCCCGGACGCGAAACCTGCGTTCCTCGCCGAGACCGCCAAGTTCATCATCCGAGGCGAGAGCGCCCCGGATGCCCTCGTACATCATGGTAAGGCTGTCGTTCGTAAACGCTTGATAATTCATCGAACCTCTACCGATTGAAAAAGCCGCCGCGACGGTTCAACGATCGCTTTACGCAATACTTGGCCACATCCGGAGGTAGCGCAAGTGGTGGACTCGAACGGTTAACTGAGGGTTTCCGGGTCCGTTTTGCAGCGCATCAAGGCCAGCAGCAGGCTTCCCGAAGTGCGGTCCCCTATTTGGGTCCATTTTCGTCGCAAATTCGCCCCCGACTCAATTCAGGGTGTTCGCGGGTAGGACGGATTTTGTTTTTGGAGTTCAGTCATGGAAATCGTGTACCCGTCACACCGCGAACGAGATTGCACCGATAAAAACCCGCATCTGGGTGACGACTATATGGACGATCTTCGGCCGTTGCTGGAAGAGAACGTCCGGCACGGAGCCGATAAACCGCGTGCGGGAAAAGCCAACGACGTTCTCGCGTTACTCGAGGAGAACGCCCGGCTTCGAGGCCTCGTAGTCAAGCTGTCGAGCATCATCATCAAGAGCGTCGCCGATCGAAAATGATGTCACGCGTTCGACTCTCTGCCGTAGCCCGTAGAGCGGATTAGCGTAGCGTAATCCGCCATTCGCCCGATGACGACAAAGCGGCGGGTTACGCCTTCGGCTAACCCGCCCTATGAGTTTTGATATGCGCGTTGTGGTCTAGTGCTTCAGGGGCTTCCAGCCGGCGTGGTCGAAGTGTGTGCCATACTGGTCGAGCGCCTGCACGATCTTGACCGCACCCTGGTCGCGCCCTTTGTCCGCCTTCATGATCGCGATGCCGTCGAGGATCTGTTCCAGAACGACGTGAAGCTGATGGTCGGCCGCCTCGGGCAACTTGCAATTCGCGGTGACATAATCGATTTGCGCTTGCACGCGTCCGGCCAGTTTCCCGAAGTCTCCGGGAGAGAATTTGTTGCGATGAATGGGAGCGAGCGCGTCCGCCATGGCGGTGCGGATCTCGCCCATCCCCCGTCGCAAAGCCTCGTCGGTCGGCCACTTCTTGCCGTTATCGAGACTGATTTTGACAGTGGCGGCGTGGGCGTGCGGCTCGGCCGCGACAACGCCGGTCGGGGCCAATGCGAGGCCGAGGGCAATCAACCCCGGCATCAACAATCTGGTGGTGAACATGTCGCGTATCCTCCTGGACCGATTGCGGTCCGTGAACGGTTTTCCTGATTGGGAGATAGGGAGCGTCCGGAAGCGGGAGTTTGCGCTGGCGCAATGTTCTGGACGAAATCACGGAGCTGGCGACGAGTGGTCAGCGACTGCGTCCGAGTCGCAGAAAGGGATGCGGTTGGCTTGGTCTTGGAACTCAGCGCAGCCAATCGAAAAACAAACAGAAAATAAATCCCGGCCCTGAACTAGCGCGGACACTTCTCAAGTGGTGGACCTCTTCTGCAAGAGGTTTACATGATCCAAATCGAAGTTCTGCAATTCTTGATCGAGAAGGGGCCTGGCCGAACCGAAATCGAGTTGGCTGGAGCCATCCACGGCGACACCGCTGCGAGCGCGCTCGACTCACCCCTTTGTTCCCATCACATACGGCTTCAGCATCGCATAAATCATCCCGTGCGTCGGCGTCGGCACGTCGAGCGCGCGGCCGAGTTCGGCGACCTTGCCGCTGAGCCAGGGTAATTCCAGCCGGTTGCCGCGGTCGAGGTCGAGCGCCATCGAGGCTTTCATGTCGGCCGGCGCGTGGCTGGTGAAATCGAGAACCTTCTCCCGCGCGTCGGCGGGCAGGGCGATGCCCTTGGCGCGGCCGACGTCGATCGCTTCCTGCCAGGCGGCGAGGAAGATCGGCCGCAGGTCGGGATCGTCGCGCAGCTTGCCGATCGGCTGGCGCGCCAGCGCCATCAGGCCGGCATTGCTGGCGAGCAAAATGAACTTCATCCAGAGCTCGGTGAGGATTTGTTTGCTCAAGGTCGCGTCGAAACCTGCCTTCAGGCACAGCGCAAGAAAATCCTCGGCGCGCTGGCTGCGGCTGCCGTCGAGTTCGCCGAAGATCATGCGCATGAAGGTGCCGACCTGCTGGATCACGCCGGGCGCCGTGATCGAGGCCGAGATCTGCGCCACGCCGCCCATCACCGCGCTCTCGCCGAGGATCGGGATCAGGCGCTCGTGCGCGTCGATGCCGTTCTGCAGCGGGATCACGGCGGTGCCGGGGCCGATCAGGGGTTTGATCTGCGCGCCGGCACTTTCGACGTCCCACAGCTTGACGCAGAACAGCACGATATCGACCGGCCCGATTGCGGCGGGATCGTCGGTCGCCTGCGTCGGCACCAGATGGGTGTCGCCGCGGGGGCTCTGGACTTTCAGGCCGGCGCACTTCATCGCGGCGAGATGGGCGCCGCGCGCGATGAAGGTGACGTTGGCTCCCGCCTTCGCCAGCGCCGCGCCGAACCCGCCACCGACTCCGCCGGCGCCGACAACCGCAATCCGCATGGAATATTCTCCTTCCTGGGAAATCAGGAGCCCAGCACGCGCTCCCAGAACGCCAGCATGTCCGCTCGGAATAATTCGGCTTCGCCGTCGCGGCTGCCGATCTTGGCGCCTTTTCGTCCGTAGCCGGCCTTCAGCGCATAGACCATCAGGTCGCGATCGGTGAGCGCGGGATCGGGCGCGTCACGGGTCGGATGGATCAGCGCGCCGTCGTCGGCGATATACGCGGTCGGGGCTGCCGGTGAGACCGAGGCGTCGGGGACGTCCGTGATCGCGGTGCCGCGATCGAAGCTGTGATGCGCCCCCGCCACCAGCCGCATCGTGACATCGCCGCCCGCAAGACGGATCGCCTGGCAATGGCCCTGGACCTGCATCGGCGAGCACCACTCGTCTGCATCTCCCATCAGCACCCGAACGGCGGTGGCGCCGACGCCGGGATCGCGGAACTGGTGTCCGCTCCAGGGGTAGGCGGCGAGCACGCCTTGCAGTCCCGAGCCTGGCCCGATCACGGCGTTCGCGAAGCGGCGGGTCGCCGCGGTCAGAACCGCCGATCCGCCGCGGCTGTGTCCCTGCGCGCCGATCCGCGCTGCGTCGATCCCGGGAAGGCCGGCAAGCACTTTCCAGGCGGCGAGCACATCATAGGCGCTGGCGGCAAACGAGAACTGCGTCTGGTTGGCGACGGTGGAGGTGACCCCGCGCGCGCCGAAACTGTCGAGCACGAAAGTGGCGAATCCGGCGCGAGTGAGCGTTTCGGCGTGCGTGACATGCGATGGCGCGACGCCGAGGCTGCCCGGCACGATCATGACCAGCGGCAGTTTTCCTGCGCTGGCGCGCTGACCGGAGGCGGGCACGAACAATTTGCCGTCGATCGTGATCCGCGGCATCTCCGCAGGCTTGCTGATGACCTGATGATAGTTGACCGGCGACGCGGATGGGATCTCGATGTCATGGCCGGCGCTGAATTCGCCGAAGGCAACCGTCTGGTCGCGGAATCGCGGCGAACCGGTGCGCTCATCTACAGTGGTCATGACCTCTCCCTTTCGGCGCCGGTTCGTGATGCCGCCGGCGTTACGCTACCGAATGCAATCCGGCGGCAAAGGTCAATCTCGTTCTGCGAGGGAATCGGGCATCGCGTTGGCGCGACCCATCCGGGTCAGTTGGATGCCGGTGAAGCGGCGGGCTCCGGCGGGCACTCGCGAATGGTGCTGCGGGCGAGCTTGGCGTCGTCGAGCGATTTATAGGGGCCGCTCGAGAACCAGATGACGACGCCATCGATGACCGGATTGGAGGTCACGATCTCACATTTCCTGGTCGCGTAATTGCCGACCACCCAGTATCCGGAATATTCCGGCCAGCGCGCGAAACACGCGGTCGCGCCGGTAGAGGTCAGGGCGGCCAGCAGCAATGACTTGATAAAAAGCGATTTCATTGTCTTGCTCCTCGCTCGCAAGCTCGGGCAGGTAGTTCGCGGTAGCGTGAAACGTTCGACTTGGCAATCTGCCGTCGTCGATCGTGGTAAATTCCAGAGCGCCCGAGACCGAGCATCTCTAATCGACTTCAATTTTTATTGCTCAAAACCGGACCCGGTTCGTGGCCTCGCTGCAATCCCGTCAACGCCGGATCAGCTGACGGCTCGCTTGAACGCCTCCTGTGCCGCCTGGTTGGCGCGATCGAACACGTTGCGCGTTTCCGTCAGGGCGGCGGTGAGGGCCGACCATGACTGGCTTCCCGCCTCGTTCAGCTTCCGGAGCTTTTCCTCCGCCGCAGCCGCATCGCTCTGCATGCGCTTCACATTGGCCTCGATTTCGCCGCGGCGTTCGGCGGCGAATTCGCCGGCGGCGGCGGCAAGCTTGTCGGCCGCCTCGCGCCACGATTTCACTTGGGCCTCGGCCTGCTGCTTGAATGTCGCCTGCCGCAGCTCGAACTGCTCGCCGTAGTTCTCGACATATTTCTGCACTTCCGCCTCGAAGGCGATCCAGTCCGCTTCCATCCTGGTCTTGGCGCTGGCCCAAGCCGCCTCGCTGGCGCCCGCCTGTTTCTTGATGGCTTCGCGGAAGGCATCGCGATTCTTGGCCAACTCGGCCAGAACCTCGCCGGCCCGGTCGCGCGCATCGGCCTGCACCTCGGCGGCCTTGCCCTGCAGCGACGTCAGCGTGGCGTCCATTTCATCGAGCCGCTCCTTGGCCCAGTTGGTGAAGAAGTGAACATTGCCTTGCGTGCTCATTACTCGACTCCATGAACTTTCCGGACGCCTGCCCGTCGCAGAAACTAGTCCGCCGAGTGTCGTTTTTCTTGACGTGGATCAACGGCAACCGGCCCTCTTCCGATCTGCTTCGGCCTCCAAAAGTCAATAACGCAAAAGGCCCACAAGGGGAGAGGTGGCACCGAGTCTGCGGCTCAAGATGGAGCGCATAACTTGCCACCCCTCACAACTCCCTTGCATTGGAGAACGCAAACGAACTCACCCGCCGCGTGTTCTCGTCGAGGATCAGCGTCCGGGTGATCGGCGGCTCGGCGCGCTGGCTGCAGTTTTCGCGTTCGCACAGCCGGCAGTTGACGCCGATCGGAGTGCCCTCGGCTTTTTCCAGATCCATGCCGGTGGCGTAGACCAGGCGCGAGGCATGGCGGATTTCGCAGCCGAGGCCGATTGCGAAACGCGGCTGCGGCTGCGGGTGCGGCGCCACCGGCCGGCGCACCATCTGCGCGATCGAGAAATACCTGTTGCCGTCGGGCAGTTCGATCACCTGCTTGAGCAGCCGGTCCGGCGTGTCGAAGGTCGAGTGCACGTTCCACAACGGACAGGTGCCGCCGAATTTCGAGAACGGGAAGGTGCCGGAGGAAAACCGCTTGGAGACGTTGCCGGCATTGTCGACGCGCAGCATGAAGAACGGCACGCCGCGCGCATTGGGCCGCTGCAGCGTGGTCAGGCGATGACAGACCTGCTCGAAACCGGCGTTGAAGCGCTGCGCCAGCACGTTGACGTCGTAGCTCAGCGCTTCCGCGGCGCTATGGAACGACTGGTAGGGCATCATCGCGGCGGCGGCGAAATAATTCGCCAGCGTAATCCGGTAGAGCCTTCGCGGCGTGTCGTCGAGCGGGCCGGCGCGGCCGACGATGGCATCGAAAATGCCGCCGCATTCGGAAAGGCCGATCTGGAATGCGAGCTGGAAGGCGCGGCCGGGACCGTCGACCAGTTCGGAGATCAGCAGTTGCCTGCGATGCCGGTCGAACCGCCGCAAGGTCTCGCGCATGACGTCGACCGGCATGATGCGGGTGACGACGGAATGCTTTTCACGCAAGCGCGTGGCGAGGGCGGAAAACAATTCCTCGGTCGATACGCTCAGCTCGTCACGCAGATTTTCCGCGGCGGTTTCGAGTTCGGGAAAATAATTGCGGTTGGCCTCGATCAGGTCGCGGACGCGCTCGATCGGATTGGCCTCGAAGCGCGTGCCCTCGTCGCGGTCGGCCATTTGCGCCGCGACCAGGGTCTCGCCGCGGCGGGCCTCGGTATAGGCGGCGTAGAGGCGCTGTAATGAATGTGTGACGCCCGGGCACAATTCGGCGAGATCGCGCAATTCCTGTTTCGGCAGTTCGATCTGCCGGAACAAGGGATCGGAAAAGATCTCGTTCAGCTCGGCGAAGAAACGATCCTCGTCGGCGGTGGCGAGATCGCGCAAATCGAGGTCATAGGTCTCCGCCAGCCGGAGCAGGATCTGCGCCGTGACCGGGCGCTGGTTGCGCTCTATCAGGTTGATATAGCTCGGGGAAATCCCCAGGCCCTCGGCAATCTGGGTCTGCGACAGGCCGAGTTGCTGGCGGATGCGCCGGAACCTCGGCCCGACAAACAGCTTCTTTCCGGAATCACTGGCCATGGCAGCCTTCCTGACTCGGTTTTGTGACAAAAGTGACAAAATGACATCTATGACATGTAGGGATGTTACATGACATCACCATTAAATGGCAAGCTATCTATACGAAATCGTCGGATTGGAGTTTAGCTCTCGACACGTTTCGCAACGCACTGTCACGAATGTCGATTGTGAGTGTCGACAAAATTGTCGTCACCGAAAGGATCATGCACATGAACTACCAGCCACGTGGGATCAGCGACCAGGCTATCCAGGGACCGGCGTCCTATCTGAGCGAGCTTGGAACTGCCGAGGCGCTCCTCAAGACCCAGCCGACCTGGAACGGCGTCACCGCCGAAGCCGTGGCGCGCATGCGTCTGCAGAACCGCTTCAAGACCGGCCTGGACATCGCCCGGTACACCGCGGCGCTGATGCGCAGCGATATGGCTGCCTATGACGCCGATCCCACCAAGTACACCCAGTCGCTCGGTTGCTGGCATGGCTTCATCGCGCAGCAGAAGCTGATTTCGGTCAAGAAGCATTTCGGCAAGACCGATCGCCGCTATCTGTATCTGTCCGGCTGGATGATCGCCGCGCTTCGCTCCGAGTTTGGACCGCTTCCCGATCAGTCGATGCATGAGAAGACCTCGGTGCCGGCGCTGATCGAAGAGCTCTACACCTTCCTCCGCCAAGCCGACTCCCGTGAGCTCAACGATACTTTCCGCGCCATCGACGCCGCTCGCAAGGCAGGCGACCAGGCGAAGGAAAAGAGTTTGATCGAAAAGGTCGACAATTTCCAGACGCATGTCGTGCCCGTCATCGCCGACATCGACGCTGGCTTTGGAAATGCGGAGGCGACCTATTTGCTCGCAAAGAAGATGATTGAAGCAGGTGCGTGCGCTCTGCAGATCGAAAATCAGGTCTCCGACGAAAAGCAGTGCGGCCACCAGGACGGCAAGGT
Source organism: Bradyrhizobium sp. (assembly GCA_049286845.1). Taxonomy (GTDB): domain Bacteria; phylum Pseudomonadota; class Alphaproteobacteria; order Rhizobiales; family Xanthobacteraceae; genus Bradyrhizobium. The sequence continues at coordinate 19,552 of JBAQER010000080.1, read as the reverse complement.
TACTGTGCCGCACGAGGTGTTCCTGGCGAAGATCCGGGCCTGCCGCCATGCCTTCCTTGAACTGGGCGTCGAAGACGGCATCATCGTGACTCGCACCGATTCGCTGGGCGCCGGTCTCACGCAGCAAATCGCTGTGAGCCACAAGCCCGGCGACCTCGGCGATCAGTACAACAGCTTCCTGGATTGCGAGGAAGTGACACCCGCCAACACCAGGAATGGCGATGTCATCATCAACCGCAACGGCAAGATGATGCGTCCGAAGCGGCTTGCCAGCAACCTCTACCAGTTCCGTGCCGGCACCGGCGAAGATCGCTGCGTGCTCGACTGCATCACCTCGCTGCAGAACGGTGCCGACCTGTTGTGGATCGAAACCGAGAAGCCGCATATCGAGCAGATCGCCAAGATGGTCGACCGCATTCGCGAAGTCATTCCGAACGCGAAGCTGGCCTACAACAACTCGCCCTCGTTCAACTGGACGCTCAACTTCCGTTGGCAGGTCTACGACGCGATGAAGGAAGCCGGCAAGGATGTCAGCAAGTACAATCGGGCCGACCTGATGAAGCCGGAATACGACGATACGCCGCTGGCCATTGAAGCCGACGAGCGCATCCGCACCTTCCAGGCCGATTCAGCAAAGCGTGCTGGCATCTTCCACCATCTGATCACGTTGCCGACCTATCACACGGCAGCCCTGTCGACTGATAATCTCGCGAAGGAGTACTTCGGCGAGCAGGGCATGCTGGGCTATGTGAAGAATGTTCAGCGCCAGGAGATTCGTCAGGGTATCGCCTGCGCCAAGCATCAGAACATGGCCGGCTCCGATATCGGCGACGATCACAAGGAATATTTCGCCGGTGAAGCCGCTCTGAAGGCGGGCGGCGCCCACAACACGATGAACCAGTTCGGCTAACGGTACCAGCAGGAGACAACGATGAGCAAAGGCAGCAATTTCTGGGTGATTGGCGGCGAGTTCGGTTCGATGAACTTCCACAAGCTCGTGGAAGGCTCGGCCCAGGTGCAGGGTCCGTTCAAGACCCGCAAGGAAGCCGAGGATGCCTGGCGCGTAGTCTCGGAAGAAAACCGCCACAAGGCCGGCGTGCGCTTCTCGATCGTGGAAGAGCCCGCCCGCGTCTCGGCCTGAAAACCTCTAAGGAAACATCCAAGGACTAAAGCGGCCCCATCCGGTTTTCCGGGTGGGGCCGTTGGCGTACCGGCGTGTGGGTACTCTCGCCGAAAGACCTAAGCCATTGGGAATAAAGAACCTTTGCGGAAGACGTGGTTGCTGATAGGTTAAGGCTTGGGACCCTCAGGACAAAGGCGATCAAGCGGATGTCAGACGCGCAAAGCACCGGGAGTAATGCCGTCAGCAATAACCGTCCACTTCGCCTGCGCGACGCCTTGCGGCAGGCGCGGATCGAGGCCGCCGACCGCACCGGGGTCGTGGTCGATCTCCGCGACGCCGAAGTGGCCCGGCTCGAAATTCTCAACGACGCGCTGGAGCCGCTGTTCGCGCAGGTCCCGGCGCAGGTCGACCTGTTCGACCGCGGCATCAGCCAGGGCGATACGCCGCGGCTGTGGATCGACGTGGTCGCCCATGTCGTGATGGGGCGCGACAAGCGCATCTACCGCTTCGTGCAGGACACGAGATTCGGCCGCATCGTGATCGCCGAATCCCATGACATCGCCGCCATCGTCGACGCCGTCACCGACTATGTCGCCCGCCGCATGATCGAGCGCGAGCACGCGCTGGTCGCGACGCCTGCGCCGGCGCCGGTGGTGGTCGAAAAGCCGCGCCGCGGCGGCTTCTGGACCTTCGTGCTCGGCTTCCTCGCCGGCGCGATCGCGCTGTTTGGACTGGCGCTGTTTGCGGCCTTGCGCAATCTCTAGATCAGCCGCGTCTGCCTGATCTCGCGGATCCGCCGATTTTCGTCGATGCCGCGCACGGTCTGCTCGCATCGCCACGCAGTGCCTTCGCGGGCGATCGAAAACAGATTGTAGGCGGCGGCCGGATAGCGGCCATGCGCGACCGATGACGCCGACGGCACGCCGACGACGGGAATTTTCCCCTGTGGCCCGTCGATCCAGATCGTCGAATGCACGTGGTCATGCCCGTGCAAAACCAGTTCCACGCCGTGCCGCTTCAAGAGCGCCAGCAATTCGGCTGCGTCGGTCAGCCGCTTGATATGGGAATCCGAGCGCAAGGGGTGATGGATCAGCAGCACCCGGAACGCCTGTTCGGCCGAGAGCCCCGCCAGCATGCGCTCCAGCGCTTCGAGCTGGCTGCGGCCGAGCCGTCCGGTCGCCATCAGGGGCGGCGTCGGGACCGCGGTGGACGTGCTGATCAGCGCCAGCGGACCACGCAGGCGCAAGAATGGAAACGTCACACCCCCATCGGACGCCTCGTCGCTGCGGAGATAACTTCCCCAGGCTTCGGCAAAGCGATGTTGCGTGGCGCGAACATAGGTGTCGTGATTGCCGGGGATGAGGGTGACGCGATCCGGCGTGCCGACGCTTTCCAGCCAGGCGCGGGCCGGCGCAAACTCCGCCTCCAGCGCGATATTGACGAGATCGCCGGTCACCGCGATCTGGTCCGGCGACTGCGCCTGCAGGTCCGAGACCAGCGCGTCGAGCACGTCGCGCCGATGCACGTCTTGCCGGTTGCGCCGCCAGTTGAGATAGCCGAACGCGCGTTTGCCCGCGAGATCGCGCAGCCGCGGCACGGGCATCGGCGGCAGATGCGGATCGGACAGATGGGCGAGCGTAAATGCCGCCATCGTCTAGCGTCCGCTTCCGTGGCTTGTGCGAGCGGGCCGCTGCGCGATCATCCTCTGGTATCCTGTGAAGTCATCGGAAAGTATTGGCAAGCCGGCCGGGGCGGCGCAAGGATCAAACGCGATATCCCGATATTCGAGAGTTCGGCGGCAATGACACTGCAGAAGCTGCGAAGGAGGTTCGAGCCGGCGCTGCGGCGGGTTTTCCATCTCTATTGGCGGTTCGCCCGCGGCATGACGCTCGGGGTCCGCGCCGTGGTGCTGGACGGCGACGACAGGGTGTTTCTGGTCCATCACAGCTACGTCTCGGGCTGGCATCTGCCGGGCGGAGGCGTCGAGACCGGCGAAACCGTCGGCGACGCGCTGCGCCGCGAGCTGGTGGAGGAGGGGCGGATCGAGCTGACCGGCGATCCGGCGCTGCACGGCCTGTTTTTCAATAGCCATGTTTCCCCGCGGGATCACGTTGCCGTCTACGTTATCAGGCATTTCAGGCAGGACCGCCTGCCCGAGCCCAACCACGAGATCGTCGCCTGCGGCTTCTTCGATGCGGGAGCCTTGCCGGAGGAGACGACCCGGGGCACCCGCCTACGGATAGCGGAAGTGCTCGAAGGCAGCGAGCCGATCGCGACGTGGCGTTGAGGATTTGCCCGCTCCGTTCAACTTCCTCTTCGGCGCGTCTGGCGGGCTGCAATTCCAGGCATGGTCGAACTCTCTTGTTCGCTGCAGGATTGTGATGCTAGAAGCGGCGCGCCTGAACAGCGGTGGCCATCAGTGAGCAAAATGGATTTTCTCCCGCGCATTGAATCCCTGCGCGGTATCGCCGCGGTTGCGGTCGTCGGCTATCACGTCGGGCATCTATTCGACGATTCCCCCGCCGCCGGCGCTGTGGATGCCTTCGCCTTTCGAGCATTCATGGGCATTTCGAACGGCATTGGCGCCGTTGTAGCATTCTTCGTGCTGAGCGGTTTTGTGCTGGCGCGCTCTCTCGATGCCAATCCAGATACTGCCCGCTATTTTCGCAACCGCTTCTTTCGTTTGTTTCCCGCGGCTATTGCAGTTGTCGGCCTGCTGGCGGCGCTGCATTCCCTGTTCGGAATCTACGTCGGTTTCGAGGCAGAGTTCGATCCGCTCAACGTCGTTCTCAATATGCTGATGATAAGATCGGATATCAACGGGCCGATGTGGTCGATGACGGCCGAATGTTTCGCGACGCCGCTGATCTTGCTCAGCCTCTTGCTTTTCAAGCGACATGGGGCGCTGCCGCTGGGGATCCTGATCTTGCTTCTATTCGCGCTGTCTTTTTGGGGCCCGTATGTTCACATGCTGGGTGGCGTAACGAATCTTGCGCCGCTCTACGCCTTCGTCGTCGGCGTCCTCGTGCATTGCAGAGGTGAAAGAGTCGCGGCCGCCATCAACCCGAGATGGGCGGAGCTTGTTGCCGCGCTCGCTGTTCTGGCTTTCTGCGTGCTTGGGACCAGGAAGCAAACCGCGCCCATCCTGATGCTGGAATGCCTGAGCACGGCAACGTTCATCGTCCTGGTGGTTTGGCATCCTGCTGCGAGGATCTTCAATCCGCTCGATCTCAAGCTGGTCAGATTCTATGGGAGAATTTCCTACAGCCTCTACCTGCTTCATATGTTGGGCATCCTGTTTGCCGTGCGGATTTTCGGCCCGATGGTGCATCGCGTGAGTTCGTCCGTGTTCGCCGAAGCGGTGCTCACGACCTTGTTTGCGATTCTGCTGGTAACTCCCCTGGCTTACCTTTCATGGCGATTTATCGAGCTGCCATTCATCGCGATCGGCAGGCGCCTCGGTGGGCGGTCGCCGGCTTTCGCGATCAAGAGAATCGTATGATAATGCGGTGGAGAGCGCGATGCTGCTGAGGTTTCCTGCGGGAGCGGCGGATAGTGGCCTTGCCGGGCAGGCAGCGAAGGCCTGATCATGGTATGGGATATTGAGTCGGCAGGCTTGATAGGGCAGGCATTTTTCGGATGACATCGTCGATACGGATTGCGGTTCTGGTGCCGTGCTTCAACGAGGAAGCCGCGGTCGCTACCGTGGTATCGGATTTCCGCAAAGCGCTGCCCGCGGCCGAGATCTTCGTCTACGACAATAATTCATCGGACCGAACCGCCGCGGTGGCGCGCGAGGCGGGCGCCGAGGTGCGCAGCGAGCGCCGCCAGGGCAAGGGCCACGTGGTGCGGCGGATGTTCGCCGATGTCGACGCCGATATCTACGTGCTGGTCGACGGCGACGCGACCTACGACGCCCCCAGCGCCCCGCGCATGATCGAACTGCTGTTGTCGGATCATCTCGACATGGTGGTGGGCTTTCGCGTCGATCAGGCGGTGGCGGCCTATCGGCCCGGCCATCGCACCGGCAACTGGATGCTGACCAGTTTCCTGTCGTCGGTATTCGGCCAGGCCTTCAAGGATATTCTCTCCGGCTATCGCGTGTTCTCGCGGCGCTTCATCAAATCCTTTCCGGTGCTTTCGGACGGCTTCGAGATCGAGACCGAGCTCAGCGTGCACGCGCTCGAGCTGGCGCTGCCGGTCGCCGAGGTTGAGACGCCTTATTACGCCCGTCCGGAGGGCTCGTTCAGCAAGCTCAACACCTGGCGCGACGGTTTCCGGATTCTCGGCACGATCCTGAAGCTGTATCGCTCGGAAAAGCCGCTGCGGTTCTTTTCCGCGATCGGCGTTTTTCTGACGCTGGTTTCGATCGGCATCGCGATCCCCGTCATCGTCACCTATCTCGAGGAGGGTATCGTTCCGCGCCTGCCGACCGCGGTGCTGTCGATGGGGCTGATGATTGTGGCGATGCTGTCGCTGTCGTCGGGACTGGTGCTCGATACCGTGACGCGAGGGCGCCGCGAGATGAAGCTCCTGGCCTATTTGTCTCAATCTCCCCCTGAAAAAGAACTGAAACGGCCAACAATTTAACGCGGGCGGGACGATGGACCGGGCGTCCGCCAGATGCTATCCCGCGCCTCAACATGAGCGACCTCTCTCTGACAATATTGGCCGAGACCGCCAGCGACGCGCTGCCGATCGAACGCCTGCACCAGCGCACCTTCGGGCCCGGCCGCTTCGTATTGAGCGCCTACCGGCTGCGCGAGCACGTCGATCACCTGCTCGACCTGTCGTTCACGGCCCGGATCGGCACGCTGCTGGTCGGCTCGGTGCGGCAATTGCCGATCTGCATCGGCGATACGCCGGCCCTGCTGCTGGGGCCGTTGACGGTCGAACCGCCGTTTCGCAGCCGCGGCGTCGGCCGCGCGCTATTGGATCGCGCGCTGAAGGACGCCAAGGCCAAGGGCCATCGCCTCGTGCTCTTGGTCGGCGACGAAGCCTATTACAGCCGCGTCGGCTTCAAGCCGGTTCCGAAGGGACGGGCGACCATGCCGGGGCCGGTGGATTACAACCGTCTGCTGGTCGCCGAATTGGTTGAAGGCGCGTTCACCGATGTGTCCGGAGCGGTCCGCCCGGACTGGAGCATGGCGAAAGACTAGAGTCATCGTCTTCGCCATCCTGCGGGACAAGTGGTCTTGACGGACATCTGTGGCCGCTCAACCGGCCGCCGCTGCCTGACGGACCGACAGCCAAACAATTCCGTTCTCCACTTTCGCCGGATGCGACCGCGTGCATCCCTCGTCGGGGGCCACCGCCTGGCCGCTTGCAAGCTCGATGACGAAATTGTGCAGCGGGCAGGTCACGCGCCGGTTATGGACGATGCCTTGCGACAGTGGTCCGCCCTTGTGCGGGCAGCGGTCGTCGAGCGCGAATACCTCGTCATCCTGGGTGCGGAACACCGCGATGTCGCCGGATGCCGTCCGCACCACGCGCGAGCCGAGACGCGGGATGTCGTCCAGCGCCCCGATTTCAATCCACCGGGTCATGCGAGCTCCAATTCGGCCATCGGTACGAACTCATTGCGATCGACGCCGCGCTTGGCCCGCGCCGCCCACGGATCGCTCTGCGAGAATTGCTGGGAATAGGCAAAGCGGCTGAACAGCGCCTTGCGGTTGGCGACGTCGCCGACCACCAGTTTGCGGATGGCGTCGAGACCGACGCGATCGCACCACTTGTACATGCGCTCGAGATACCAGCCCTGCTCGCGGTACAATTGCGTCAGCGCGACGATCACCTCCAGCGCCTCCTCCTCGGTCTCGACCTTGGTGAGGAATTCGGTGCCCTTGATATGCAGTCCGGCGGCTCCGGCGAAGTGGATTTCGTAGCCGGAATCGACGCAAACCACGCCGACGTCCTTGCAGGTGGCTTCGGCGCAGTTGCGCGGACAACCCGATACCGCGAGCTTCACCTTGGCCGGGGTCCACGAGCCCCACATGAACTTCTCGATCTTGATGCCGAGGCCGGTCGAATCCTGGGTCCCGAAGCGGCACCACTCCGAACCGACGCAGGTCTTCACCGTGCGCAATCCCTTGGCATAGGCGTGGCCGGAGACCAGGCCGGCGCCGTTGAGGTCGGCCCACACCGCGGGCAGGTCTTCCTTCTTCACCCCCAGCAGGTCGATGCGCTGGCCGCCGGTGACCTTGACGGTCGGGATATTGAACTTGTCGGCTACGTCGGCAATGGCGCGCAACTCGTCGGGCGTGGTGACGCCGCCCCACATCCGCGGGACCACCGAATAGGTGCCGTCCTTCTGGATATTGGCGTGCACGCGCTCGTTGATGTAGCGCGACTGCTGGTCGTCGCGATATTCGCCGGGCCAGGTCGCGAGCAGATAATAGTTCAAGGCCGGCCGGCAGGAGTGACAGCCATTGGGTGTCTTCCACTCCATGAACTTCATGACGTCGGGAATGGCCTTCAAACCCTGCTCGACGATGACGCGGCGGACGTCGTCATGGCTGTGATCGGTGCATTTGCACATCGGCTTGACCTTCGGCGCGGCCGAATAGTCGCCGCCCAGCGTGAAGGCCAGTACCTGCTCCACCAGGCCGGTGCACGAACCGCAGGACGACGACGCTTTGGTATGGGCGCGTACGTCGTCGAGCGTGAACAGCTTCTTGTCACTGATCGCCTTGACGATCGCTCCCTTGCAGACGCCGTTGCAGCCGCAGATTTCCGCCTCGTCGCTCATGGCGGCGACCGAATTCTGGCCGCTGTGGCCGCCGTCGCCGAGATTGGCGGCGCCGAACACCAGCCGCTCGCGCATCTGCGAGACGTCGGTTCCGTCGCGCAGGTGCTGGAAATACCAGGCGCCGTCGACGGTGTCGCCGTACAGCACCGCGCCGACGATCTTCTTGTCGCGCAGGATGATCCGCTTGTAGACGCCGCGATTGGCGTCCTGCAGCACGATCTCCTCCTTGTCCGGGCCGGGCGCAAAATCGCCGGCGGAGAACAGGTCGATGCCGGTCACCTTCAGTTTGGTGGAGACCACCGAGCCGTCGTAGCTGGCAAAACCCTTCTGGGCGAGATGGTTGGCGCAGACCTTGGCCTGATCGAACAGCGGCGCTACCAGGCCGTAGGTCTGGCGGCGATGCTGAACGCATTCCCCGACGGCATAGATGCGCCCGTCATAGGTCTGCATGGTGTCGGAAACGGCGATGCCTCGCTCGCAATGCAGGCCGGCCTTCTTGGCCAGCTCGATGTTGGGACGGATGCCGACCGCCATGACGACGAGATCGGCGGGCAGTTCCACGCCGTCGTCGAAACGCACGCCGGTGACGTGATCCTCACCCAGGATCGCCTGGGTCTGCGCCGGCATCTTGAACACCATGCCGCGCTCTTCCAGGGACTTGCGCAGCAGCCCGCCGGCCACTTGATCGAGCTGACGCTCCATCAGGGTGTCGAGCAGATGTACGACGGTGACGTTCATGCCGCGCTTCATCAACCCGTTGGCGGCTTCCAGACCGAGCAGGCCGCCGCCGATCACGACCGCGTTGCGGCGGGTGGTCGAGGCCTCGACCATGCGCTCGACGTCGTGGATATCGCGGAAGCCGATGACACCGCGAAGGTTGTGACCGGGGATTGGCAGGATGATCGGGTTGGAGCCGGTCGCGATCAGCAGTCGGTCATAGGGGACGCGCAAGCCTTCCGCGGTGACCACCTCGCAGGTCCGCCGATCGATCATCACGATGGTCTCGCCCTTGCGCAGCGCGATGCCGTTGTCGTCGTACCATTGCTCGGTATTGAGCATGATGTCGTCGACGGTCTTCTCCCCGGCGAGAACCGGCGACAGCAGGATGCGATTGTAGTTGCCGTAGGGTTCGGAGCCGAACACCGTGATGTCATAGAGATCGGGTGCACGCTCCAGCAGCGTCTCCACGGTGCGGATGCCGGCCATGCCGTTGCCGATCACGACCAGTTTTTGCTTGATCACTTTCTCTAGCATGGTCTGCCTTTCAAGTTCCGACGGCTCCTCGCAACGACGTGACGTGCGTCGTCGATCGGTTGGGTAGTTCCGGGATGTGGGGGAGCCCGTCCGCGGGCAGAAGACCGTCAACAATGGCAGTCCATGCCAGCCATCATTCAAGAGCCATGCCAATTTGGCCCAGGCATTTACGTTATGAATATCAAAAGCTTAAAGCCTGTGCGAAAGCATTCACGCAACGCGCTCCAGCTTTCTCGCCCAAATTATTGGCCAGACCGACCATCTCTTGTGCATGTCATCGCTGACAATCGCGCAAGCAATCAGCGTTTTTGCAGTCGAGCACCAATGCGACGCGTGGCGAACTTTCTTGCGTCGCATAAAAAAGCACCACCATGCGTATTTTGCGGGCGCTGCTTGATGACGAGCCGGGCAGCGAGAATAATCTTGATGGCCCGGGCCGCCGCCTATCCTTTTGGCGAGATCGAACCGTTCTCGCGGCCGCGCTTCGGCAAGCCGGTGTCGTTGTCGCGCTATCGTCCGGATCTGCCGGCCTGGCTCGATGCGGTCGTCGGCAAGGCGCTCCACGTCGATCCGGCGCAACGCTTCGGCGATGTCATCGAATTCGCGCACGAACTGGAAAATGGAGCGATGTGGGCGAAGCCCGCGGCGGCAACGCGGCAGGCGCTCTACGATCGCAATCCGTTGCTGTTCTGGAAGATACTGTCTGCCAGCCTCGTCATTCTCGTCGCGATCCTGCTTGCGCGGCATTAGACGGCCGGTTCTGATTGCGCCAGAGTCGGCCCGGTTTCACTAGAGTCACGATCCGATTAGGTTGAATCGGATCACGATCTCATCTCCTTGTTTGAGCATGATCTCCGGGCAAACGCTTCGCGTTTGTCCCGAGGGAAAACCGGTTCCCACTTTTCCGGATCATGCTCTAGAACTTCAAATTCGCAAACGCCCGCACTCCGATGCCCGGCAGCAGCACCTCGTCCTTGGTGTAGGAGACCGAGTTGCGGATATTCTCGTTCAACAGATTGTTGCCGACGAGACCGACCGTCATCTCGCGCGCGCCGAACCAGCTCGCATCGAGTTTGGTCTTGTAGCTGACCTCCGCCTTCAACAGATTATAGCCCGCGGTCGGCGTCTCGCCGATTGCGGCGATATTGTTCTGCGCGAAGGCGTGCAGCAGGTTGACGCGCATCAGCCAGTTGGCGTCGCGCCAGAACACGCCGCCGCCGACGCGCACCGGCGGAATCCGGGGAACGTTGCTGCCGTCGGCGAAGGTGGCGCGAACGACATCGAACTGGTTCTCGATGCCCCAGATGCCGCCATGGAGCGGTCCGACGTCGAGCTGGCTCTGGAATTCGCCGCCGCGGAAGATGGCGTCGCGCTGCGAATATCTCGCCTGGTTCAGCTCGAGCTGATTCGGATCGGCGATATCCACGCAAGCTGCCCCGTCGCAGGTGTTGCCGGTCAGTCGGCGGTATATGAAGCCGTTGAACTTCGTGTAGTAGCCGGTGAGTTCGAATCGCAACGGTCCTGTCGCCCGCCGCAGCCCGACCTCGATCGATTTTGCCGTTTCGATACCGAGATTGGGATTGCCGATATCGAAAGTGGTGGTCGCATCATGTGCGCCGCGCGAGAAGAGCTCTGCCGGTTTGGGCGCGCGTTCGACGTATTGACCGGTGATGCTGGCAACCAGGCCCCATGGCAGATTCTGGATCAGGCCTAGGCTCGCGCTTTTCGGCGTGAAATGCAGATTGCGCGGCGTGGCTGGACCAATGCTGGCAGGGTCGATGTTGACGTCGAACACCTCGGGTATGAATGCCGGCGTTGTTCCAGAAAGATCGACGCGCTCGATGCGCCCGGCAATCTGCGCCTTGGTGGTTTCGCTGAATTTCAACTCGTTGAAGGCGTAGCCGGCGACCCGGTCGTTCTTGTTGGGGTCGTACAATCCGTTGAGCGGGCTGCCCGGATCGTCCGGACTTGAGGCGGTCAGATCCTGGTGACCTGCCTGCAAGCCGAATGCCGTCGTGACTGTCGCAAAGCGGGCGTCGAACGGCATCATCTGCAGTTCGGCGCGGCCCTCCCGATCCTTGCTGGTGAAGGTCTGCCGGACGCCTGATGTCGCCGGGTCGAGCGGATCGGCAAGCCCGATCTCATTGTGCTTGTAGTCGGTGGCGCCGGCCCAGAACCTGACGGCTTCGATCGCGGCGGCATCCGGCCGGTATTCGCCCTTGGCTGAAAACTTGGTCTGACGCGCGTCGATGCGGGTCTGGTGATCGGCGCCGTCGATGCCGGGGATACGATACAGCGCGTCGTTCTGCGTGATCGCGGCGCCGATGAAGCCGCCGTGGAAGATATAGGAGCCGCCGACCGACGCGCCGTCGGCCTGCGTCGACGAATTGGGCTGGCGGCCGTTGACCGGCCGGGTCTGGTCGAACAGATACGGATAGCCCGGGATGTTGTAGTCGCCGGCCTTGCGGCCATAGGCGTCGGCATGAACAGCGAAATTGCCGCCGCCGGCATCGAGCAGGATGCCGCCTTCGACGCCGCGATCGACCGAGTTGACGGCGGTTCGCGTCTCGACCGTCACGCAGCCCGGCGACGACACAGTCGCCAAAGGCGCCTTGACCGGCAGGCCATAGCTCTGGAAAGGGGCCGCCGCGCAGGAGGGCAGCGCTTCCGGAATCCGGTTGTTCGCCGCGCTGACCACGCCGCCGATCGAGGTCGAGCCGTAACGCAACGCCGCGGGGCCACGCACCACTTCGATCTGGCTGGTCGCCAAGGGATCGATCGGCACGAAATGATCCTCGCCGAGGTCGGAGACGCCGCCGCCGCCGACACCGTTTTCGACGATGCCGACGCGATTGTTGTCGAGACCTCTGATGATCGGCCGGCTCGACGCGCCCGGCGCGAAGCTCGAGCCGGTAATGCCGGGCCTGGAAAACAGGAGATCGCCGAGCGTGGCGCCGCCCGCCCTGCGGATCTCCTCGTTCGGCACCACGGTAACCGTTGCGAATTGATCGGTGACGACAGGCAGCACGCCCTGCTGAGGTGCGGCTGCGACAGCAGCCGGCCGTGGCGCCGGCTCGCGATCAGGGGCGGGAACCGCGCGTGCGCCGCGTGCGGGCGTTCGCGAGGCGACCACCGGCTTGCGCCGCTGAATCGGGCTCGGCGCGGTCACGGTGATTTCCGGCAACTGCGTGGCGGCTGGCGACGGAGTCGCGTCCTGAGCTGTCGCGCCGTTACCCATCGCGCATAGTAGCAGCCAGCTTGCTCCATTGATGTAGAGCGCTCGTCTTCTTTGGATTGTCATTTGTCCCGATCCTGACAGGCTGCGACCGGAATTCGGAGGCAGCCTTACCGTCGATGGGCGACGGACCGATTTCGATTTGTCCCGGGGCACCGCGCATGACGCTGCGATCCTCAGGACGGCATCAAGCAATCGATGTCAGGAGGCAGGGGGAGCGCGAGGCTGGAAAGCAAGCCGGGCGGAGTTCAGATGGATGAACTCGGCGTCGGTGGTCAGGTAGAGAAATTCGACCGCTTGCGGCGGCAGCAGGATCGGCGGCGTCGCAAACAGGGCCGTGCCCGCCAGCGCGATGACGGCGCAGACCGCGCAGGCGTCGCCGGATTGCCGGTCGGGGTCCGGATGGGATGCAGGCTGCTGCGCAGTATCGGCCGCGTCCGATGCGACGAGGCCGGCAGTGATGTCAGACTGCGCTGCGCCCGACTGAATTGTCAGCGCCGTCTGCGCCGCGGCCTCATGGAAATGCCCGAACGGCAGCACGAACTGCAGCGCCAGCGCCAACAGCGCGAGCCGCGAGCCGTGTTTGATGTTCGAGCGGAACCACTTCATGCTGACAGACGCCTTGCATCGGGGGCCAAGACATCTCGGTCCGCCCAATGTTATAATATAACATCAGGGATGACGGTGGAGTGTCAACCGTAGCCGATCCGCATATGGAACGAATTCACGAAGTCTGTGTGATTCACGCAACGCCTGCGAGTAGCTAAAGCGTTTTCGAGCGAAGTGGATACCGGTTCGCGTAAAGAAAACGCGTCAAGACAAGAAACTGGAGCCTCGGTTCTGATTTAGTCAGAACCGGAAAGGCTCTGCGTTCAGCGCCCCTCGCGCAGCCAGGTGGCGGCGAATGCGCCGAGCAGCAGCAACAGGCCGATCAGGCCGGCGAACATCGGCAGTACGCCGACGCCCTTGACCACGCTGGCATCGCGCATCTTCACGCCCATCCAGCCGTCGCCGCGGAAGATGCCGGATGCGCGCACCGGCACGATGCGCGGCAGGTCGATGCTGGACCCATCCACCACGCGGCGTGCGTCGCCGCCGGTGGCCTGCGCCAGCGGCTTCAGCATGTCGGTGGTGGACGTGACTTCCGAAAATTCCTTCGGGTTGGTCGGACCGACATTGATCAGCGCCTTCAGCGTGCCGTCGGTGGCCTGCCAGAGGCCAAGCTCGTTGGCGGGGATGGTCGAGTGCCAGGTGCCGGGCTCGCCGACACTCAGCGTCAACTCGCGCGTTGCGCCTGAGGGCGAGGTCACGGTCACCGGCGTGACGCTGTCGGCCATGGTCTGGCGCAGCACCACCAGATCCTTGCCGCTGATCTGAAGTCGCAGCGCTTCTTCGTCGAGATCAGGCTGCTTCATCAGCCAGTGCGAGGTTCGCCGCAGCAGATCGAGGTGCGGCCCGCCGCCCTCATAGCCGCGCGCCCACAGCCAGATATGGTCCGACAACAGCAATGCGACGCGGCCCTCGCCGAACCGCGACAGCAGCAAGAGCGGCTTGCCGTCGGCGCCGGTCATGACGGGCGGGCTGATGGCGTTGCGGGTCTCGACGGTGCGGAAGAACCGGCTCCAGCGCGGCGGCTCGGCGCCCGAGCCTTCCAGCCCGCGCGTCACCGGATGGCGTTTGCCGGCGTCGCTCAAATGCGCGTAATACGGCTTCTCGGTGACGCCGACCGGTTCGGCGGGGAGCACCGAATCCAGCGGCGTGCGCCAGATGCTCGTGGTCGAAGCGTAGTCCGGGCCCGCCGACACCAGCACCGCGCCGCCGGCGCGCACATAGCGCGCGATATTGTCGAAATAGGCGATCGGCAGCACGCCCTGGCGGGCGTAGCGGTCGAAGATGATCAGCTGGAATTCGTTGATCTTCTGCTGGAACAGTTCGCGGGTCGGAAACGCGATCAGCGACAGTTCGTTGATCGGCGTGCCGTCCTGCTTCTCCGGCGGGCGCAGAATCGTGAAATGCACGAGATCGACGCTGGCGTCGGACTTCAACAGGTTGCGCCAGGTGCGCTCGCCGGAATGCGGCTCGCCGGAGACCAGGAGCACCCGCAATTTGTCGCGCACGCCGTCAATCGCGACCACCGCGCGGTTGTTGACCAGCGTCAGTTCGTTGGCGAGCGGGGAAGCCTCGATCTCGACGATGTTGGGGCCGGCATGCTTGATGTCGATCTCGACATTGACGGTCTGGCCGCTCAGCACGGTGCGTTCGTTGATCACTTCGCCGTCGCGGCGCACCACGATCCTGGCGCGGTCGCCGCTGACGCCCTGATCGTCCAGCCGGTAGGTGATGGTCTGGACCTGTCCGACGATGCCAAAGCGGGGCGCGGCCGATATCGCGATGCGCCGGTCGCGCTCGTCCTTGCGCCCGGTGATCAGCCCATGCACGGGAGCCTGAAATCCGACCGCCGCGGCATTGGCGGGGATGTCGTGCACCCGTCCGTCGGTGATCAGGAAGGCGCCGGCGACGCGATCGACCGGAACGTCCGACAGCGCCGAGGACAGCGCGCCGAACAGCCGCGTGCCGTCGGTTTCGCCGTCCGCTTGTCCGGCTTCGACGACGCGCACCTCGAGTCCCCTGATCTTCTTCAGGCTGTCGACCAGCGCCTCGCGCGCCTTTTCGGTTTCGCGGGTGCGCTCGCCGAAATTCTGGCTCGGGCTCTTGTCGATCACGACGGCTGCGACCGTCGACAGCGGCTCGCGGTCCTCGCGGGTGAATGACGGGTTGGCCAGCGCCAGCAGGACCAGCGCCAGCGCGGTCACGCGCACCGCCGCCCCCCGGGCGCGGCCGAGCAGCAGCAGCACCGCGATCACGGCGATGGCGGCCAGCGCGAACCACAGCACGTAGCTGGGAACGAGGGGCGTGAATGCGATGCCGTATTGCATGCTCTCGCCCCTACTGCCCGAGCCGTTCGATCAACGCCGGCGCGTGCACCTGGTCGGCCTTGTAGTTGCCGGTCAGCGTGTACATCACGATGTTGACGCCGGCGCGGAAGGCGAATTCGCGCTGCCGCGGTTCGCCCGGCGTCAGCGGCAGCATCGGCTGGCCGTCCGGACGCAAGGCCCATGCGCCGGCCAGATCGTTCGAGGTGATGATGATCGGCGAGACGCCGTCGCCGCCGCGGGCCGGCCTTGAGGCGGCCTCGTCGTCCTCGTCGCGCGGCAAGGTTTCTACCCAGGTCTGGCCGGTGCTGAACCGGCCGGGAAAGTCGCGCAGCAGATAGAAGGTCTTGGTCAGCACGTGCTCGCGCGGCACCGGCTCGAGTTCGGGAACGTCGAGCGAGGAGAGGATGCTGCGCAACGCCAGCATTCCCGGCGTCTGCGACGCGCCATTGGGCCCCGGCGGCGCCTCGATGGCGTCGCGGGTGTCGAATATCACGGTGCCGCCCTGCTTCATGTAGGCGTCGATGCGATTGATGGCGTCCTGCGGCGGCTTTGGCGCGCCGGGCATTACCGGCCAGTAGATCAACGGGAAGAACGCCAGTTCGTCGCGCGCCGGATCCACCCCGACGGGGTCCCCGGCCTCGAGCGCCGTGCGCTGCGCCAGAAACAGCGTCAGCCCGGCCATGCCCGCCTTGACGATGGAATCGACGTCGGCATTGCCGGTGACGACATACGCCAGCCGGGTTTGCGAGACCGCCTTGATGGCGAAATCGTCGTTATTGTCGGCTCGCGCCGGCCACGGCGTCGCCATCATCGTCGACAGGGCGAAGGCGAAGGCTAATGCGGCGTGCGCCGCGCGTCGCCGCAGCAGCGCTGCGATGCCGGCGCCGAGCAATGCGACGATCACGGCATCGATCAGGAACAACGCCAGTGCGGACGCCAGCAGAATTCCCCTGAGATCGCGCGGCTCGGCATTGGTGTAGCTGGCGTGCCGCGCGCGCAACGAAGAGGTATCGAGCGGCGCGATGCGGTCGGCCGCGGCCAGCGCGTTCACCGCGAGCGGACCATCGGCCGGACCATAGAAGCCGGGCGGATGTTCCGGCGTGGCGCGGTCGCGGAAATCGGCGGGCAGCGGCTTCGCCGTCGACGGCGGCGGTCCGAACGCGCCGAAGCCGTCGAGCGTGCGCAGCGGCGCCACCGTTTCCACCTTGGCTTCGCCCGCGACGCCCGCGCCGGGCGTCGAGGTGTAACCGGACACATCGACGATCCGCCGCAGCATCTCGACGAAGCTGCCGGACATCGGCAGGTCGGACCAGCGCATGTCGGCGCTGACATGAAACAGGCTGACTACGCCCTTGCCGCGATGTTCGCCGGTCACCAGCGGCGTGCCGTCCTCCAGCGAGGCCCAGCTCCTGGTCGCCAGCGCCGCATCCGGTTCGGCCAGCACCTGGCGGCTGACGGTGACGTCCTTCGGCACTACGAGGCCCGCGAACGGTCCGTCGGCCGGAAACGACGCCAGATGCTGCGGCTTTTCCCAGGTGAGGCTGCCGCCGAGGCTGCGTCCGCCGCGGCGCAGCTTCACCGGCACCAGATCGTCATCGGCTTGCGCCAGACGGGGCCCGGCAAAACGCACCAGCACGCCGCCTTGTTCGATCCACGCGTTGAGGCGCTCGCGAATTTCAGGCGACAACGTGCCGACATCCGCCATCACGATCATCGGCAGCTTCTGGTCGAGGAACTGCGTGATCGCCTGTTGCGGCGAGCCGCGATCGCCCAGCCGCACGTCGGCGAATGGCGCTAGCGCGCGGGTGAGATAGAACGTCGAGGCCAGCAGCGGCTGCGCGGTGTCGCTGGTCGATCCAGTGACGACGCCGATGGCGCGGCGGCGCCAACGCTTGTCGAGCAGTTGCACCGCGCCGGCCGATCGCTCGCCCGATATTTCGAGCCGCGCGATGTCGTTGCGCAACTCGACCGGCAGATCGAACGCGGCTTCGGTCTCGCGATCCTGCGGCGCGAAGCCGAAACGCGCCTCGCCGATCGGCGAACCCTTCTGGTCGATCGCGCGCACGACGCCCGCGGCAATGCCGCCGCCACCGGCGCGCAGCACCTTCACCGTCATCTTCGCCGCGGCATTCTCGGCCGCGACCAAGGCGAGCGGGGGTGAGGTGCCGCTGTCATAAATGGTCAGCGCACGGTCCCCGATCGTCTTGCCGAGGCCTTCGAGAAATTCCGGTCCGCGTCCGGTATCGACGCCATCCGACAGCCAGGCGATTTCGCTGTCGCCGGTCGCTTTCAGGAAACGCTCGATGGCGGGCAGGGTTTCCACCCGCTCGATCGAATAGGGTTTTGGCGCAAGCTGGCGCAACGCCACCCGCCCCGTGCCACCCGGCATCAATGTGATGTCGCGGGCAGGCTCCGACAGCGGCACCAGTGTGACGCCGCGCCGCTCGTTGTCGGCATTCGCGATCAGTTCGTCGGCGGCCTTGATCCTGGAGTCCCAGCTCGAAGCCGCGCTCCAGCCGTCGTCGAGCAGGATTACCAGCGGCGCGCTGGAGCCGGCGGGCCCGGTTTGCGGATTCCAGATCGGCCCCGCGGCGGCCAGAATAACCAGCGCCGCGGCGGCAAGCCGCAAGGCGGTCAGCCACCACGGGGTGCGCGAGGGGGTTTCTTCCTTCGGCGCGATGTCGAATAGCAGCCGCGTCGGCGGAAACTCGATGCGCCGCGGCCTCGGCGGCATCACCCGCAACAGCCACCACAGCGCGGGCAGGCTCAACAGGCCCAGCAGCAGGAACGGTTCGGCGAACGTGAGGGGGAGCCCGGCGATCATGCCCGTCGCCCCACTTTGACGGTGGAGCCGCGCGCGCTGCCCTTGCTCACCATCATGCCGGAATGCAGGAACAGCAGCAGTTCGGCGGCCGAGCGGCTGGTGGTGTGGGTCGAGAACAACCAGTCGAGCTTGTTGGTCTCGGCGCGAATCTCGTCGCGATGCAGCGCCACACGGGCCACGTAATCGCCGGCCCATCGTTCGGCGCGGCCCGCGGTGATGACGCCGCCGCCTTCCGGCTCGACGAATTCGATGCGGCCGGAATAGGGGAAACTCTCTTCAGCCGGGTCGACGATCTGGACCAGCGTGCCATGCGCGCCGGAGGCCGACAGTCCGGCAAGGATGGTTCTGATCTCCGGCATCGGTGACCAGAAATCCGACAACACCACGATTTCGGCCAGCGCCGACGGTACAAAGGACGGCGGCAGGCTGGGCCGCGCGGCATCGTCATGCAGCATCGCCTGCGCCATCTTGTCGATCACGCTGCGGCTCGCGGTCGGATTCATCAGGCCGGGAATGCCGACGCGTTCGCCGCCCGCGACCAGTAGCTCGGCGAGCGCAAAAGTCACGATCAGCCCGCGTTCCAGCTTGCTGTCGCGCGCTTGTCTGGAGGCGAAGGCCATCGACGGCGAGCGGTCCGGCCACAGCCACACCGTATGCGCGGCCTCCCATTCCTGCTCGCGGACATAGAGATGGTCATCACGCGCCGAGCGCCGCCAGTCGACGTTCTGCGACGGCTCGCCGGAAACGAAGCGGCGGTATTGCCAGAAACTCTCGCCGGCGCCGGCGCGCCGCCGTCCATGCAGGCCGTGGATCACATTGGCGGCGATGCGGCGGGCTTCAAGCACGAGGCGCGGCAGCGATGCGGCGAGCGTTCGGCTTTCGCCATCGGCACGTCGGATTGCTGTGATCTCTCCACCTCTGCGCTCGATTTCCGTGGCCATCAACCGATCCGGGTCTTCAGTTGCCTGATCACGTCGGGAATGGTGCGGCCTTCGGCGCGGGCGGAGAAGGTCAGCGCCATGCGGTGCTTGAGAATGGGTTCCGCCAGATCGAGCACGTCGTCGATCGAGGGCGCGAGGCGGCCGTCGAGCAATGCACGGGCGCGGACCGCGAGCATCAGCGACTGGCTGGCGCGCGGACCCGGTCCCCAGGCGATCAGCTTGCCGGCCTCGCCGCCTTCGTCGCCCGGACGCGCGGAGCGCACCAGCGAGAGGATCGCTTCGACGACGGAATCGCCGACCGGCAGCCGCCGCACCAGCCGTTGCGCGGCGATGAGGATCTCGGCGTTCATGGCGGCCTTGGCCAGCGTCTCCTCGGCGCCGGTGGGTTCGAACAGGTTGCGCCGCTCGGCGTCGCGATCGGGATAGTCGACGTCGATTTCCATCAGGAAGCGATCGAGCTGCGCTTCCGGCAGCGGATAGGTGCCTTCCTG
>JBAQER010000079.1:0-4224 GCA_049286845.1 Bradyrhizobium sp. | reverse complement strand
GGCAGTCGGCTACAACTTCCGCCGCATCCTCGCTTGGCTGAGGATTCTTTTGCGCCTGTTCCTAATCGCGATCATGCGCCTCTTGATCAACCGATCAGCGCTCAATCCGACTTCTTAACGGGCGACTTGCTAGTCCACCAGTATCACCCGGATATCATTGACATTGGTCAGCGTCGGGCCGGTCAGCAGGAGATCGCCGGTTGCGCTGAAGAACGCGGTAGCGTCGTTGTTGTCGAGGTACGCCCTGGGATCGAGGCCGAGCGACTTCATCTTCGCGAACGTGGCGGAATCGATCATTGCGCCCGCAGGATCGGCGGCGCTGCCGGCGCCGCCGTCGGCGCCGTCGGTATCCGCCGCCAGCGCCGAAATGTCGGGCGTGTCCTTGAGCAGACCGGCCAGCGCCAGCGCATATTCCTGATTGGGGCCGCCGCGGCCATTGCCGCGCACGGTCACGGTGAGTTCGCCGCCCGACAGGATCGCCACGCGCCTGTTCGCCGCGCGGGCCTGCAGCGCGAGCCTGGCGTGATCGGCGGCGACGTTGCGGGCCTCGCCTTCGAGGTCGGCGCCGAGTTCGATGATCTCGTAGCCTGCGTCCCTGGCCAGCCTGATCGCGGCGTCCAGCGACGCCTTCGGCTGCGCGATCAGTTCGAACTGTGCGCGCGCAAAGGCGGCATCGCCCGGCTTGCAGCTCTCGTTTCTGGGGTCGTCGAGCGCAATCCGAATCGCGTCGTCGACCTGAAGGCCGTATTTCGCGACCAGCGCGCGCGCATCCGCAAGCGTGGTCGGATCCGGCACCGTCGGTCCGGACGCGATAGCGCTTGGATCGTCGTGAGGAACGTCCGATATCGCCAGTGTCACGATTTCGGCCAGCTTCCCGGCGCGCGCCAGCCGCCCGCCCTTGATCCGTGACAGGTGTTTGCGAACGGTGTTGACCTCGCCGATCGGCGCGCCGGAGCGCAGCAGCGCCCGGTTCAGCTGCTGTTTCTGCGTGAACGATACGCCGTCGGCCGGTGCGATCCAGTTGGCGGAACCGCCGCCCGACAACAACACCAGCAAGAGATCGTCGGCACCCGCGCTCGCGGCCAGCCGGAGGCTGTCCTCCGCGCCCTTGAGGCCGGCCTCGTCGGGGACGGGATGGCCGGCTTCGACCACCCGGATCCGCCGCGTCGGCACGGCGTGGCCATGGCGGGTGGTGGCGATGCCGGTGAGGCGCGACGGCTCGAGCCCCAGTTCGTCGAGATAGTGCCGCTCCGCCGCGGCGGCCATGGCGGCCGCGCCCTTGCCGGCGGCCAGACAGATCACGCGGCCCTTCGGCACCGGGCGCAGATGCCTCGCCAGCACCACGTCAGGATGTGCGGCGGCGACGGCGGCATCATAGATCGCGCGCAGGAGAGGGCGTCTGTCGGTCATCGTGTCACGGGAATGCGAGCTGAAACATGTGGTCCGGTTATCCATCCGATTTGCGCAAAAGAAAACCCCCGCAGCGTGCTGCGGGGGTTTGTGAGCCCTGAAGGGCTGCGCGGGTTAGTGCGTCAATTGGTGGCGTCGGCGCCCAGGATTTCGCCGAACCTCTCCCAGGTTTCGCCCTTGAACTTAATCAGTTGCACCTGCGAGATCGGAGCAAAGTCGGTGGCGCTGGTGTTGACCTTGATGCCGGGCAACAGGCCGCCGAGCTCCAGATTCTTGATGCTGGCCGCCTGCTTCATGACGTTCTCGCGGGTGAGATTGTCGCCGGAGGCCTTCAGCACATGCACGAGGCCTTGCGCGACGGTGTAGCCGTACATCACCGAGCCATCGATCCGGTTGCCTTCGGGGAAGTACTTGGTGAGGAACTCGTCGAACGCCTTCATGCCGGCGTCGTCCTTCCACTGCGGATCGGACGTATCCTTCAGGTAGGCCGACGAGATGATGCCCTGGCCCGCTTCAAAGCCGGCCGGCTTCATCACGCTGCCGATCGAGGCCGAGACGTTGTTGAGGAAATGAACCGGCTTCCAGCCGATTTCGTGGTTCTTCTTGATCGCCTGCGCCGCGAATTTCGGCGTGGTGATGTTCACGAATACGTCGGCGCCGGTGGATTTGAGCTTGACGATATGGGAGTCGATGGTCGGCTCCGAGACCTCGTAGCTTTCTTCCATGACGATCATCGAAGCCGCCTTGGCGCCGAGCCCGTCCTTCAGGCCCTTCAGGTAATCCTTGCCGTAATCGTCGTTCTGATAGAGAACGGCGATCTTGGCGTTCGGCTTTTCCTTGAGGATGTATTTCGCGTAAATCTGGGTTTCGTTCTGGTAGTTGGGCTGCCAGCCCATGGTCCAGGGGAAGCCCTTCGGATCGTTCCACTTGGTGGCGCCGGTAGCGACGAACAGCTGCGGCACCTTCTTCGAGTTCAGGTATTTCTGGATCGCCGTATTCGACGGCGTGCCCAGCGGATTGAAGACCAGCAGCACCTCGTCGCTCTCGACCAGCTTGCGCGCCTGCTCGACGGTCTTCGGCGGGCTGTAGGCGTCGTCATAGCTGATGAAATTGATCTTGCGGCCGTTGATGCCGCCCTCGGCATTGATCTTCTTGAAGTAGGCCTCTGCAGTCTTGCCGATCACCCCGTAGGCGGAGGCCGGTCCGCTGTAGGGCATGATGTTGCCGATCTTGATCTCGGTGTCGGTGGCGCCGGTGTCGTATTTCTTCTGGGCGAGCGCGGCGCTGCTGGTTGCGGCAAGCGCAACGAACGCGGCCGAGGCGATCGCAAGTTTTTTGGGGGTAGTAAGCATTCAGGGTCTCCCTTTTCTTGATGTTGGGTGCGTTATGTTCTTTTTAGCACGGCCGGATTGAATACCATTTGGCGGCGGCCATCAAGGAAAAGCCCCAGCGCCGGGGGGCGCAGGGGCTCTTTCCTTGGCAGTCGGTTAATCCCGACGGAGCGTCAGCCGCCGACGTCGCCGCTGATGACCTCTCCGAACAGATCCCACTTGTCGCCCTTGAACCGCATCAGCTGAAGCTGGGAGATCGGGGCGAAGTCGGTGGGACTGGTATTGACCTTGATGCCCGGCAGCATGCTGCCCAGTTCAAGCCCCTTGATGTTGGCCGCCTGCTTCATGACGTTTGCGCGGGTGAGATCGTCGCCGCACGCCTTCAGCACGTGCACGAGGCCTTGTGCAACCGTGTAGCCGTACATCACCGCGCCATCGATCCGGTTGCCTTCGGGGTAGTACTTGGCGAGGAACTCGTCGAAGGCCTTCATGCCGGCATCGTCCTTCCACTGCGGATCGGACGTATCCTTCAGATAGGCCGACGAGATGATGCCCTGGCTGGCTTCGAAGCCGGCCGGCTTCATCACGCTGCCGATCGAGGCGGAGACGTTGTTGAGAAAGTGCAGCGGCTTCCATTCGATTTCGTGCATCTTCTTGATCGCCTGCGCCGCGAATTTCGGCGTGGTGACGTTGAAGAAGATGTCGGCGTTGGTCGACTTCAGCTTGACGATGTTCGAATCAATGGTCGGCTGCGAGGTTTCGTAGCTTTCCTCGGCAACGATCATCGTGGCGGCCTTGGCGCCGAGACCGTCCTTGAGGCCTTTGACGTAGTCTTTGCCGTAGTCGTCGTTCTGATAGAGGATGGCGATCTTGGCGTTCGGCTTTTCCTTCAGAATGTACTTGGCGTAGATCCGCGACTCGCTCTGGTAGTTGGGCTGCCAGCCCATGGTCCAGGGGAAGTCTTTCGGGTCGTTCCACTTGGTGGCGCCGGTGGCGACGAACAGCTGCGGCACCTTCTTCGAGTTCAGGTATTTCTGGATCGCCGAGTTCGGCGGCGTGCCCAGCGGATTGAAAACGAGCAGTACTTCGTCGCTCTCGACCAGCTTGCGCGCCTGTTCGACGGTTTTCGGCGGGCTGTAGGCGTCGTCATAGCTGACAAAGTTGATCTTGCGGCCGTTGATGCCACCCTCGGCATTGATCTTCTTGAAATAGGCCTCTTCGGTCTTGCCGATCACGCCATAGGCGGAAGCAGGACCGCTGTAGGGCATGATGTTGCCGATCTTGATCTCGGTATCGGTGGCGCCGGTGTCGTATTTCTTCTGTGCGAGTGCGCCGCTGCTGGTTACGGCAAGCATCGCGAGGGCAGCCGAAAAGGCCCCCAATCGCAGTTGGATAGCAGGCATTTGGATCTCCCTGGGTCCTGATGTGACTGTGTCATTGTTTTTATTGGACGCACTTTTCGGCGCCTGCCTGCATTCAATAC
>JBAQER010000078.1:0-23630 GCA_049286845.1 Bradyrhizobium sp. | reverse complement strand
GCGCGGCCTGCTGGGGCGCGGACTTGGCGCTGCCCGCATGATCGCCCGGTGCCGCCGTAACGGCTTTTTCGCCCGACGGCGCGTTCTGTCGGATTGCGATGCGCGCAACGGGCTCGCCGCCCAGCGGATTGTCGCCGAAAATGGCGAAGCCGGCAAACGCGAGCAGAAACAGACCGAGCAGAACGGCCAGCGCCTGGATACCGGTAAACGGCAGCCGAAAACGGCGCTTCCGGCGCACCGTATCCTGTCCGAGCGGCGCGCTCAGATCGTCGGCCGTATCTGCCATGGGCCTCCCCGAATCAACCGATTCGACGATACCACGGCGGGGCAAGGCCGCGGCAGATAGGCCGCCGCGAGAGCCCCTGATTCGAGCCTGGCCGGGGGGATCCCCTCCCAGCAAAAAGGGCGGCCCGACGGCCGCCCTTTTCGCATCAGTCCGTCAGGCTCAAATCAGTTCGCTACCTTGTTGGCGGGCTTGTCGATCGCTGCCTTGTCGCCAGTCGGCGCGGACGCATTGACCTTGACGCCGTGCAGCAGGTCGGCGGCCATCTTCAGCGCCTTGTCGTTCTTGGCGTCCGGCGGCACGTAGGATTGCGAGCCGGTCTTCTCGTCGCCCTCGGACTTCAGATGGCCGCGCAACGAGGCTTCGCCCTTGGTGTCGGTCCGGGCCTTCAGTTCGTCGGGCACGTCCTGCACCACCTCGATATCGGGAACGATGCCCTTGGCCTGGATCGATTTGCCCGACGGCGTAAAGTAGCGCGCGGTGGTCAGACGCAGCGCGCCGTTGCCGCTTCCGAGCGGAATGATGGTCTGCACCGAGCCCTTGCCGAACGAGCGGGTGCCGACCAAGGTCGCACGCTTGTGATCCTGCAGCGCGCCGGCGACGATTTCGGAAGCCGAAGCCGAGCCGCCGTTGATCAGCACGATCACCTGCTTGCCCTTTGTCAGGTCGCCCGCATGCGCGGCGCGGCGCTGGGTTTCCTCGGCGTTGCGGCCGCGGGTCGAGACGATCTCGCCGCGCTCGAGGAAGGCGTCGGAAACCGTCACCGCTTCCTCCAGCAATCCGCCGGGATTGTTTCTGAGGTCGATGATGAAGCCTTTCAGCTTGTCGCCGAGCTGGGTCGAGAGGTTGCCGATTTCCCGCTTCAATCCTTCGGTGGTCTGCTCGTTGAAGGTGGTGATGCGGATATAGGCGATGTCGTCGCTTTCGACGCGCGCACGCACCGAGCGGACGCGGATGTTGTCGCGGACCAGCGTGACCTCGATCGGATTGTCCTGGCCCTTGCGAACGATCTTCAGCCGGATCTTGGTGTTGACGGGGCCGCGCATCTTCTCGACGGCCTGGTTGAGGGTGAGGCCCTGCACGGCTTCGTCGTCGAGATTGGTGATGATGTCGTTGGCCATGATGCCGGCCTTGGACGCAGGCGTGTCGTCGATCGGCGAGACCACCTTGATCAGCCCGTCTTCCATCGTGACTTCGATGCCAAGTCCGCCGAATTCGCCGCGGGTCTGCACCTGCATGTCGCGGAAGCTCTTGGCGTCCATGTAGCTCGAATGCGGATCGAGGCCGGTCAGCATGCCGCTGATGGCGGATTCGACCAGCTTGCTGTCGTCGGGCTTCTCGACATAGTCGCTGCGGACCCGCTCGAACACGTCGCCGAACAGATTGAGCTGGCGATAGGTGTCCGAGGTCGCGGCGCGCGCGCTCGATCCCATCAGCACCGCGCGCGGCTGGGTCACGAAGAGCGTCAGTGCCGCACCGGTAGCGGCGCTAAGGAGAATTACAGAAGTCTTGCGCATCATCCGCGAACCTTTTCGCCTTCACTTGCGGCCCACCATGGGCCTGGATCGATTGGAGTGCCGTCCTTACGGAACTCGACATAGAGCACGGGCTGACTCGCGTTCGTCGCGAGGATGGATGCAACCTGGGATCTCGTTCCCATGGTCGCGACCGGCTCCCCCGTAAGTACAAACTGGCCGATGTTGACCGAAATGCGCTCCATCCCGGCGATCAGTACATGATACCCGCCCCCGGCATTGAGGATCAAGAGTTGTCCGTAGCTGCGGAACGGGCCGGCATAGACAACCCAGCCGTCACACGGTGTTGTGACCTGGGCCCCGGCCCTGGTTGCCAAAGAAATGCCTTTTTCTACGCCACCGGCACCGTCGGAACCGCCAAATTCCCTGATCTTGGCGCCGTTAACCGGCAATGCGAATAGCCCCTTGGCGGAGGCAAAGGCGATGGCCGGGCTGAGCCGGGCCGGGTCCTTCAGAGCCCCCAGATTGGGCTTGCCGGTCGGCGCGCCCTGTAGGCTGGCGGTTGCAGCCGCCTTCGCGGCGCTCTTCAAATCCTGCTCCATTTTGCCGATCAGGCCCTGCAGGCTGTCGACCTGCCTGGACAGTACGATGGCGCGCGCGCCTTCCGCCTCCATGTCCTTCTCGATCGCGCTCTGCTTGCGCTGCCGCTCGTCGACCAGGGCGGCGAGCCTCGTCTGGTCATCCTTCAGTTTGTCGCGGTCGATCGCGAGCCGGTCGCGCTCGGCGGCGATGGTCTTGCGCAGCGTCACCAGCTCAGTCAGATCGCCGGCCAGTTTCTCCGCGCGCCCGCGCAATTCGGGCACCACCGATCCGAGCAGCATGGCGGTACGCAGCGATTGCAGCGCATCTTCAGGCCTTACCAGCAGGGCCGGCGGCGTGCGCCTTCCGGCGCGTTGCAGCGCTGCCAGCACTTCCACGATCTCGGAACGGCGCGAATCCAGCGAGCCGCGAATTTGCTGCTCGCGGCTGTCGAGCGGGCGCAGCCGTGCTTCGGCGCCGTCGATCCGGGTCTCGACGCCGCGCACCTGGGCGGCGATGTCGATCAGTTGCGCATTGAGCTTGCTGCGATCCTGCCCGATCGCGGCGATATCGGCCTTGAGCCTGGCCTGCAGTTCCGCCGCACTCTTCTGCTGCGCGCGGGTGGCTTCGAGTTCCTGCTCGCGTTGCTTGATGGCGTCGGGTGAAACGGCTGTCGTCTGCGGCGCCGCCGCGACCTGGGCGGCCGCCGGCAAGGAATGGATGCCGGCAAAGCCTGCGGACAATAACGCGATCGAAAGCGGAATGCGGACCGGACACAGCAGGCCGCGGCGGGCGGTGTCTGGGTATGAATGAATGGTCCGTGTCGGCCGCATCGATCCCGATCTGTGTTCTCTAAAGTTTCCGCCGCCGCCGTTCAGGCGCGGTGATAAGGGTGCCCGGCCAAGATGGTCGCGGCCCGATAAACCTGTTCCAGAAGCATCACGCGAACTATTTGGTGCGGCCAGGTCGCAGCGCCGAACGCAAGCCTCAACTTTGCCTTGCGCCGCAAATCGGGCGAAAGTCCGTCCGCGCCGCCGATCATGAAAATTGTGTTGGCGACCTGGTCGTCCCGCCAGCGGCCAAGGTGCCGCGCAAACGTCGCGCTGTCGATATTGTCGCCGCGCTCGTCGAGCGCCACCAGCGCTGATTTGTCTGGAATCGCAGCGGAAATCGCCGCGGCCTCCTCCGAAATCCGGGTTGCGGCGTCGCGCGCGCGGCTTTCCGGAATTTCATGAACTTCGAGCCCGCGAAAGCCGAGCTTGCGGCCGATGTCGTCGAACCGTTCGCGGTAGCGCTCGGCGAGTTCCCGTTCCGGGCCCTGCTTCAGCCGGCCGATCGAGAGGACGAGAAGGCGCATGGCGTTCTTCCGGCAATCTGGAAACCCGTTTGATGGGGCGCGATCAGCAAGAGTGGAAGCCGGTTTTGCGTCCGATCGCGCCCAATATTGGAATGGCGCATGATCCTGTCGCCAAACCGCTCACGCTTTGGCGCATCATGCGCAGAAGGCGTCAAGGCGACAACTCGCGCGCGCTCCAACGCGCGCGCCGCACGCCAGCATGCGCCCGAGCCGACTTCACGTCGGCTCAACAGTCCGGATCGCCTACGCCGCCGTCGGGCCCTGCGTCCACAATCTTTCCAGATTGTAGAATTCGCGCACCTCGGGTCTGAACACGTGCACGATCACATCGCCGGAATCGATCAACACCCAGTCGCAGTTGGGCAAGCCCTCGACGTGGAGATTCTTGATTCCGTTTTCCTTGAGGCCTTTGGCCACATTCTCCGCGATCGCGCCGACGTGCCGGTTGGCCCGGCCGCTGGTGACGATCATGTAGTCGGAAAATGCAGATTTGCCGCGAAGGTCGATGGTGACCGTTTCTTCCGCCTTCATGTCGTCGAGGCGGGAGAGGATCATATTCAGCGTCTTGTCGGCGTCGGGTTGCGCCTTCAAGGCCGCAGCTTGGGTCGATGTTTTACGCGCGGTTTTGGCAGTCGTCTTGGAAACCTTGGGTAAAACAGACTTGGACAATACAGATGTGGCCAGGGACCATTCCTTTCACTGTATCGCGAACACCGAATCTCGGCGTCCACGGGCTATTCTAGGCATGTGGGGTTAATGGTTTCAATATTCCAGTGAACCCCGGCGCTTACTTCCATCCCGACTGTCACTTCTTTGCCTTCCAGCTGCCGTCCGGGTTCCGCAGGCCGGTCGATGACAGGTTCAGTTTCATGCCGGTCAGAAACACCCAGGCCGGTGCGCGGCGGTCCGCGAGCCTGGCTGCCTGGCTCTCGGGCAGGCGATAGCGCGCCAGCGCCTGCGCCGCGGGCGCCGCCAGCGCGCGAAAACTCTGCGGCGGCCGGTCGATCACCGCGATCGGTACCTCGGATGCGATGCGCCGCCAGTTTTGCCAGCGGTGGAATTGCGCAAGGTTGTCGGCGCCCATGATCCAGACGAAGCGCAGGCCGGTAGCGCGGCGGCGCAGATAGCTGATGGTGTCGACAGTGTATCGGGTTCCGATGACGGATTCGAGACAGCTGATGTCGATGCGCGGATCGTCCGCCATTTGCCGTGCCGCCTCGGCGCGTGCGTCGAGATCGTGCAGGGCCCCGTGCTCCTTGAGCGGATTGCCGGGCGTCACCAGCCACCAGACGCGGTCGAGCTTCAACCGCTTGATCGCGAACAGGCTGATGGCGCGATGCGCGAGGTGGGGCGGATTGAACGAGCCGCCGAGCAGGCCGATGCGCATGCCGTTGGTGTAGAGCGGGATGGATTGAGCGACCGAAAGCCCGGCAACTGAAGCTGGCTTCAACGGGACCACCGCGACGTATGCTTGTTTGACGCGTTTTCTACCGCAGATAAGTCTACGCAATCTGCGCAAACTTGATTGCTATGCGAACCGGTGCCCACTTCGCTGGAAAACGCTTTGCCTTTCACGGCCGCGTCTGTCCGGTGCCGTGGACGCGATATTTGAAGCTGGTCAGCTGCTCGGCGCCGACCGGGCCGCGGGCGTGGAATTTCCCGGTGGCGATGCCGATCTCCGCGCCGAAGCCGAACTCGCCGCCGTCGGCGAACTGGGTGGATGCGTTATGCAGCACGATCGCCGAATCGACCTCGTTGAGGAATTTGCGGGCGGTGTTTTCGTCCTCGGTCACGATCGCATCGGTGTGGTGCGAACCGTGGTTATGAATATGCGCGATCGCCTCGTCGACGCCGTCGACGACCTTCGCCGACATGATCGCGTCTTCGTATTCGGTGTCCCAGTCTTCGTCGGAGGCCGGCTTCACTCTGGCGTCGGTGCGCTGCACGGCGTCGTCGCCGCGCACCTCGCAGCCGGCGTCGATCAGCATCGTCACCAGCGGCTTGAGCGCAGTGGACGCGCCGGCGCGATCGACCAGCAGCGTTTCGGCCGCGCCGCACACGCCGGGGCGCCGCATCTTGGCGTTCAGCACGATCGACTTCGCCATTTCGAGATTGGCGGCGGAATCGACATAGACGTGGTTGACGCCTTCCAGATGCGCAAACACCGGCACCCGCGCTTCGGCTTCGACCCGCGCCACCAGGCTCTTGCCGCCGCGCGGCACGATCACGTCGATGCCGCCGTTCAATCCGGTCAAGAGCAGGCCCACGGCGGCGCGGTCGCGCGTCGGTACCAGCGTGATGGCGGCTTCGGGCAGGCCGGCTTCGCGCAAACCCTGCACCAGGCAATCGTGGATCGCGCGGCAGGAGCGGAAACTGTCGGAGCCGCCGCGCAGGATCACCGCGTTGCCGGATTTCAGGCACAGCACGCCGGCGTCGGCGGCGACGTTGGGGCGGCTTTCGAAGATCACGGCGACGACGCCGAGCGGAACGCGGACGCGTTCGATGATCATGCCGTTCGGGCGCTGCCAGCTCTCGGTGACGGCGCCGATCGGATCGGCGATGCCGCGCACGGTGGCGACGCCGTCGGCCATCGCGTCGATGCGCGCTGGCGTCAGCGTCAGGCGATCGATGAAGGCTGAGGTGGCGCCGGTGCTGCGGACTTCCGCGACATCCTCGGCGTTGGCCGCGAGGATGGCGGCCGCATTGGCGCGGATCGCGCGTTCGATCGCTTCCAGCGCCTGATCTTTCTGCTCCGGCGAGGCCAGCGCCAGCACCCGCGCGGCGGCGCGCGCGTGGATCGCAAGGCCGGTCATCAGGACCGGCAGATCGGCAGTTCCGTCGATAGCCTTCAGTGGCGCGCTCATGGCCGTTCCGTGGTCAGTTAAGGTCATGTCCTAGCACGGAAATCCACGTTTTGCGAAGGGCGGAGAGGGCATGGCTGGCGGGCGGCGGCTCGATACGGTTGCCCGCCGGGCCGGCTAGGCCATTGGCCTACTTGGCGGAAAGGGCGCCGCTCGGGCCGACGACGAGGTCATCGCGGTGGATCATCTCCGCGCGGCCGCTGATGCCGAGGATCATCATCACATCCGGCGAGGAGCGGCCCTTGATCTTGTCGGCGTCCTCGGCGTCGTAGGCGATGAGGCCGCGGCCGATCTCATGGGTGTCGGGCCCGCGCACGACGACGGCGTCGCCGCGCGCGAACTGCCCGTCGACCCGGATCACGCCCGCCGGCAACAGGCTTTTCCCCGCCCGCAGCGCCGTAACTGCGCCGGCGTCGATGGTCAGCGTGCCCTTCGGCTCCAGCGAACCCGCGATCCAGCGCTTGCGCGCGGTGACGGGATTGGCGGGGGTCAGGAACCAGGTGCAGCGCCCGCCCTCGGCGATTGCCTGCAGCGGATGCTCGATCTTGCCGGAGGCGATCAGCATATGCGTGCCGGCGGTGGTGGCGATCTTGGCCGCCTCGATCTTGGTGTACATGCCGCCGCGCGACAGTTCGGATTCCGCCGGACCCGCCATGGCCTCGATTTCGGAGGTGACCGATTCCACGATCGGAATCAGCTTGGCGTTCGGATTGGCGCCGGGCGGCGCGTCGTAGAGGCCGTCGATATCCGACAGCAGGATCAAAAGGTCCGCGCTCGCCATGGTGGCGACGCGGGCGGCGAGGCGGTCGTTGTCGCCATAGCGGATTTCATTGGTCGCGACGGTGTCGTTCTCGTTGATCACGGGCACCGCGCGCCATTCCAGCAATTTGGCGATGGTCGAGCGCGCATTGAGATAGCGGCGGCGCTCCTCGGTGTCCTGCAGCGTCACCAGAATCTGCCCGGCGCCGATGCCGTGATCGCCCAGCACCTCCGACCAGATCCGAGCCAGCGCGATCTGTCCCACCGCCGCGGCGGCCTGGCTCTCCTCGAGCTTCAGCGCGCCGCGCGGCAGTTTCAGCCGGCTGCGCCCGAGCGCGATCGAGCCCGACGAGACCACCAGCACGTCGCGCCCCTCGCCGTGCAGCTTGGCGATATCGGCGGCCAGCGCGGAAAGCCACGCCGCCCGCACTTCGCCGGCGTCGGAATCGATCAGCAGCGACGAGCCGACCTTGACGACGATGCGGCGGAAATTCTTGAGCTTGGGGCGGGCCATGGATGCGGTCGGGTGAAGCCGGTGATTATGCACGAACAGCGAATTTTGCAGCTGGACGAGAGCGGCGCAAGTCAGACGCTATGAAGTCGTCGCCGGGGTCCAGGGCTCGGCCTGCGCCGCGCCGCCCTTGGCTTTCACCGACACCGGGGCCTCGCCGATCACCTCGACCAGCGCCCGTAGCGCTTCCTTGACGCCGTCGCCGGTAAAGCCCGAGATCAATAGCGGCGTCTTCTTCGCGGCGCGCTTCAGCCGGTCCCTCTGTTTCTTCAGCTCGTCCGGCGTCACCGCATCGATCTTGTTGAGCGCGACGATCTCGATCTTGTCGGCGAGATGTCCCTCGTAGGCCTCGAGCTCGTTCCGAACGGTCTTGTAGGCCTTGCCGGCATGCTCGCAGGTCGCATCCACCAGATGCAGCAAGACACGGCAGCGCTCGACATGGCCGAGAAAGCGATCGCCGAGGCCTGCGCCCTCATGCGCGCCCTCGATCAGGCCGGGTATATCCGCCAGCACGAATTCGCGGCCGTCGACGTTCACGACGCCGAGTTGCGGATGCAACGTGGTGAAGGGATAGTCGGCGATCTTCGGCTTGGCCGCGCTGACCGCGGCGAGGAAGGTCGACTTGCCGGCATTGGGCAGGCCGACCAGGCCGGCGTCGGCAATCAGTTTCAGCCGCAGCCAGATCCAGCGCTCTTCGCCCGGCTGGCCGGGATTGGCGTTGCGCGGGGCGCGGTTGGTCGACGATTTGAAATGCGCGTTGCCGAACCCGCCATTGCCGCCCTCGGCGATGACGAATTTTTCGCCGAGCGTGGTGAAGTCGTGCAGCAACGTTTCGCGGTCCTCGTCGAAAACCTGCGTGCCGACCGGCACCTTGAGCACGATCGGCTTGCCGTTGGCACCGTGGCGGTCCTTGCCCATGCCGTTGGTGCCCTTCTGGGCCTTGAAGTGCTGCTGATAGCGGTAGTCGATCAGCGTGTTCAGTCCATCGACCACCTCGATGACGACGTCGCCGCCGCGACCGCCATTGCCGCCGCTGGGCCCGCCGAACTCGATATACTTCTCGCGGCGGAACGCCACGCAGCCGTTGCCGCCGTCGCCGGAGCGGATATAGACCTTGGCTTCGTCGAGGAATTTCATGGGTTACAGGTAAGGCAGGGGGGCTGACGCGGCAACCCATTAGGTTCGGAATATCCGCAAAAAGCCTTAATTTTCGGGCGTTTTTGCGGCTCCCTTACCCGTAACCGGGTGCAACAACCGAGCCTCCGCCACAGCACCCCCCAATGCGATCCCGGCGCCGGGATCTCGACTGCAAGGCGTGTCTGGCCAGGCCAGGCAAGAGGTGACCCGGCGTACCGTCCGAGTCCGTTACGGCCGCCGGCGGATCAAGAACTTCTGCAATCCCTCCAGCACCAGTTCGCGGCGCTGATTGAACACGGTGCTGCGCAGCGTCACCACGCCGGTAGTCCGGCCGGGCACCAGCTCCGTTACTTCCAGCGCCGGATAGATCGTGTCGTCGGCGTAGACGGGTTTGAGAAACCGGCTCGACTGCTCGAGAAAGCCGACCAGAGATTCCTCCACGATATAGGGAAACAGGCCGGCGCCCGGCGCGGTGTGGACCAGCGTCTGGAAGCCATGCGCCAGCAGGTTCGGCATGCCGCGGGCGCGGCAATATTCGACGTCATAATGGATCGGGTGGGTGTCGCCGCTGGCGGTCTGGAACGCCGCGAACACCGCCGAGGTCTGGGTGCGGCTGGGGATCACGAAGCGCTCGCCGAGCACGAAGTCCTCGAACCAGCGTTGTTGCGACACCATGCGGTGCCCGGCGGGATCGAACTCGGTCATAGGCGGTTTCCTGCAGTTTCATGTATGGCCGCTGATGGCATACGGTTATCGCAGGGTTGATCCTGCGACAATTGGTTCAATTCGTCATGCCCGGGCTTGTCCCTGGCATCCACGCCTTTAAAACAGCAAGAGCAGCCGCGCGGTTCATTCATGAGTCTCTTCGCAAAACTTTCGACCTATGACGAACCCTCTGCGCGCCTTGCCGGCATCGGACTGATGCTGCTGGCGATCTTCATGTTCTCGTTCGGCGATGC
The DNA here is from genome assembly GCA_049286845.1 of Bradyrhizobium sp. Classification (GTDB taxonomy): domain Bacteria; phylum Pseudomonadota; class Alphaproteobacteria; order Rhizobiales; family Xanthobacteraceae; genus Bradyrhizobium. The sequence goes on along the minus strand of JBAQER010000078.1, from coordinate 13,709 downwards.
GCTGGGCAAGTTCATGGTCGCGACCTATTCGGTCGGGCAATTGCTGTGGCTGCGCGCCTGCGCGGCGCTGGCCGTGCTGGCGCCGCTGATCTGGCGGCAGCGCGCCGCGTTCACGCAGCTGGAGCGGCCGTGGCTGCAATTGCTGCGGGTCACGCTGTCCACCCTCGAAGTCGCGGCATTCTTCCTCGCCACCGTCTATCTGCCGCTCGCCGACGTCATCACCTATTATCTGGCGTCTCCGATTTTCGTCACCGCGCTGTCGCCGCTGGTGCTGCGCGAGCATGTCGGCTGGCGGCGCTGGAGCGCGGTTCTGATCGGGTTCTGCGGCGTGCTGATCGCGCTGCGGCCGTCGGCGCAGACGGTGAGCTGGCCCGCCATGATCGCGCTCGGCGGCAGCCTGTCGTTTTCGGTGCTGATGCTGATCACCCGTTCGCTGCGGGCGACGCCGGATATCGTGCTGGCGTCGTCGCAATTTGCCGGCACGTTTGCGCTCGGCGCGCTGCTGTCGCCGTTCGGCTGGGTGACGCCCAGCCTCGGCAGCCTCGGCCTGTTCGCCGCGGCCGGTTTCATCTCGGTGGGCGCGCTGTTGTGCGTCAATCGTTCGCTCAAGCTCGCGCCGGCCAGCGTGGTGGTGCCGTATCAATATTCGATGATCGTCTGGGCTGTCATGTTCGGCTATTTCGTCTTCGGCGACGTGCCGGAACTCGCCACCATCGTCGGCGCGGCCATCATCATCGGCGCGGGGTCTTATATTTTCCTGCGCGAGGAGCGGCTCGGGCGCAAGGAAGTGATGGTCAACCCGCCGGTGTGAGCCCGCAAGCCGCCTAAGGCGGAGCACCTTTCCCTTCTCCCCTTGTGGGAGAAGGTGCGTTCCCGAAGGGAAGGCGGATGAGGGGTTTCTATCCGCGAAAACAAACCCCTCACCCGTCTCGAATGAGCTGCGCTCATTCGATCCACCCTCTCCCACAAGGGGAGTGGGGGAGTGGAGTTCGATGAAACACGAGGGAAGGAAGCTACCGCTCCCGCCGCGTCGAATGGTTCCAGTTCTTCAGCGACGACCAGACGCTGCGCGAGAGCCTGAAACAATCGACCGGGGTCGACGAGCCCAGCGCCTCGAAGCGGTGCAGCTCGACGCCGCTCCACTGGAAGCCGCATTTCTCCAGAATGTTGCGCGACGACGGGTTCGCGACCCGCGCCCCGGAGACGAGGTGCTCGACCTCGAATTCCTCGAAGGTGAAATCGATCACCGCCCGCGCCGCCTCGGTGCCAAAACCCTGGCCCCAATGCTCGACGCCGAGCCAGTAGCCGAGTTCCGGCATCCCCGGCTCACGCCAGTCGACGCCGACCATGCCGACCGGCACGAAATTGTTTTCGATCAGGAACACGGTCTCGCGAGGGTCGTTCGCGGTCGCGCGCACGAACTCGATCGCATGATCCTGCAGGTAGGGATGCGGCAGGCGGCGGGTCATCTCCGCAATGCGGCGGTCATTGGCCAGACGCGCGATCGCTTTTACGTCCGCGAGCGTCGGCCGGCGCAGCATCAGCCGTTCGGTCTCGAGGACGCAACTACTCGCCTCGCGCCATGTCGGAGTCGGGATATCCTGCAGCATGTCGGGCTCCTGGTTGCGAACGCAATACGCAATGAAAAGGGGAGGCCGGTTTCCCGCCTCCCCTTAGGAGCCCTCAGGAGCTCCGCCGGTTCATCAGGACCCGGCGGACTCGATTTGCCCACCGTTTACTCGGCCGCGGCTTCCGTCATCGGAACCACCGATACGAAAGTGCGGCCGTTGGCTTTGGCACGAAACTCGACATGGCCTTCGACCTTGGCAAACAGAGTATGGTCGGTGCCCATGCCGACATTAAGGCCGGGATGCCAGGTGGTGCCGCGCTGACGTGCGATGATGTTGCCGGGGATCACATGCTCGCCGCCATACGCCTTGATTCCGAGGCGCTTGCCTGCCGAATCACGTCCGTTCCGCGATGAACCGCCTGCTTTTTTGTGAGCCATGGCCCGTCTCCAACTTCGCTTTAATCTCTAGATCAATTCCTTGACGGAATCATTTCACTTTTTGTCACGCTTCAAAATTTATCACTTCTTCGCGGCGGGCTTCTTCGCCGGGGCCTTCTTGGCAGCGGGCTTGGCCGCGGCCTTTTTGGCGGGCGCCTTTTTCTTGGCGGCCTTCGGCGCCTCGTCGTCGCCATCGGCGGGGGCGGCCACAACCGGCTTCTCGCGCTTCGGACGCGGGCCGATGGTCGGCTTGTTGTCGTTGGTCAGGATCTCGGTGATGCGCAGCACCGTGATCTCGTCGCGATAGCCGCGCTTGCGGCGCGAATTCTTGCGGCGGCGCTTCTTGAACGCGATGACCTTGGGGCCGCGCTTGTGCTGCAGCACTTCGGCCGCAACGGAAGCACCGGCCACCGTCGGCGTTCCCAGTACCGGCGAGTCACCGCCGACCAGCAGAACTTCACCAAGCTGCACGATCGTTCCGACATCGCCGGCGATCTTGCCAATCTCGAGCACATCATCCGGAACGACGCGGTATTGCCGGCCGCCGGTTTTGATGACTGCGAACATCGTTTTATTCCTTCGTGTTCGATCCCGGCCTCGGACGGATCCGGGCCGGCTTTTTCTTCAGTCGTTATGGGTTCAATTTTCGCGCGGGCCGGGGAGCGATCCCCTGAATTTCGCGCAAAAACAAACAGCGCGAGAAGAACCCGCGCCGGATTGGGCGGACTTATAGCCGGTGGAGGCCCTGAGTCAAGGAAAAGAGGGGCAAAAATGGGCCAAATAGCGGGATTTTGACCAAGAACGGCGAATAGGGAGCGGCGAATAGCGAACGGAAGGGGCTATTCGCCATTCGCTCCCCCGCCCCCATGAAACCATCGGGTTCCCGCACCGTTGTCGAAGCGACCGACCACGGGCAAGGGCAAAATGGCCGAAGAGATCGTCACGACCACGGGCATCGCCCGCCACGGCGCCACCCGGCTGCCGTCGGTGGACGTCGACAGCTTCAATATCGAATTGAAGGACGATGACGGCTTTCTCGGCGACCGCGCCAGCAAGGGCGCATTCCGCAAGATACTGGACAGCCTGCGCAAGCCGCTGAAGAAGAATGGCGACGATCCGCTCGGCAAGAAAGCCTCCGCCGATATCGGCAAGCCCGAACTCGACCAGGCGCTGGCGGGCGATGACATCCATGCCGCGGCGCTGGTGCATGGCGCGATCGAGGAATTCGCGCAGGAACTCGCCTATGTGACGCGGCGGTTTCTCAGGACCAAGGCCTGGGCTGACACGGAGCGCATCGTGGTCGGCGGCGGCTTCCGGCAGAGCCGGGTCGGCGAACTCGCGATCGCGCGCACCGACATCCTTCTCAAGGCTGAAGACTTCGAGGTCGATCTGGTGCCGATCCGTTTCCACCCCGATGAAGCAGGGTTGATCGGCTGCCTGCACCTGGCGCCGTCATGGATATTCGAGGCCCATGACAGCATCCTCGCGGTTGATATCGGCGGCACCAATATCCGCTGCGGCGTGGTCGAAACCTGCTGGAAAAAGGCGCCTGATCTGTCGAAGGCGGCGGTCTGGACGTCCGACATCTGGCGCCATGCCGACGACGAACCGACGCGGGAAGGCGCGGTGAAACGGCTGGTGAAGATGCTGAAAGGCCTGATCGCGGAAGCCGAGGCCGAAGGGCTCAAGCTGGCGCCCTTTATCGGCATCGCCTGTCCCGGCGTCATCAACGAGGACGGTTCGATCGAGAAGGGCGCGCAGAACCTGCCGGGCAACTGGGAAAGCAGCAAATTCAACCTGCCGGTGAGCCTGGTCGAGGCGATTCCGGCGATCGGCGATCACGACACCGCGGTCCTGATGCACAATGACGGCGTGGCCCAGGGCCTCTCGGAAGTTCCGTTCATCCAGGACGTCGAGCGCTGGGGCGTGCTCACCATCGGCACCGGATTGGGCAATGCGCGCTTCACCAACCGCCGCAGGGACAAGGACGACAGGAAAGAGAAGAAGGCCCGGGATCGAGCCGAATGATGGCGCGTCTTGCCCGGTAACCTTGACCGGTTACGTTAAAACCGGGTTCGCGTTGCCGTGCGCGCGCGGATCGCTACCGTCAAATTGTCGCTCAGCCTGGCCAGCGAAGCCGCACTTCCGGCCAGAATTTCAATGCGGCGACACGGGACCGCCAGGGTTTTGTCGCGTCTGGCGGTCCCACCCTTGCGGTCCGCAGCTTTGAACCCCGGGACCGGCAATTTCCCGCCTTCAACGCCTTGTCTGCCCCGCCGTCCTCGCCTAGAACTCGCCCCGACCGCGGGTCCGATGAATCACCCGAAATGGCGCCTGGAGAGGTGGCAGAGTGGTCGAATGCACCGCACTCGAAATGCGGCATAGGTGCAAGCCTATCGGGGGTTCGAATCCCTCCCTCTCCGCCAGCCTGCTTCGCGCGGACGCGCTTCGCAGGATTGGCAATGTCTTTCTCGCGAAGCAGGATGCCCTCCGAGCCTTCGGCGAAGGAAGGCCTGCTCGTGTTCTATGTCTGCCTGATGAGAGTCTTTCCGCGCAAGGTCAGCGCTATGTTGGAATAACCGCTGATCTCAGGCGGCGGGCGGGCTCCTTGGCTGACCTCTCAGCGCCATGCGGCGGTGCCGGGGGCTTCGCCAACTCGATCCGTTCGCGCGGGCAGGTCGCTACGCCTCGCCACGCCAATCCGCGGTGACGTCAAGTAGAGTTCGAACTGTTGACCAGCGTATGCTGCTTGCGACAGCGGCAATGCGTGGTGCCGTTTGAGCGCGAACGATGCCAGTTTACGCCCTCGGCTCCACGAGATTGGTGCGGATCGAGTTCGATGATGTTGTTTTAAGCAATGTGAAGAATCGCGCGGCATCGTTGACTGATTGTGCGCTCCGGAATGGAAAGTATCCATTCCAAGAATTGCGAACATTTCTTTCGCCTGAACTCGAACCGACTGCAATCTCAACGCGACAGATTCGATCGGGCGCTCTTGCCACGTCGTAACGCTGATCTGCGGACCGGTCTACGAAGTTGTTGGGTCCGATGAGTCGGTTGTGATTCCGTGAATGTAGTTGATCTTCATGGGAGTGCGCCGATGTGGCAGCCCGAACACCGTGTTGCCGTATCGCATGGCTGGCGGCTTTTCGTCGAATATCATGAGAACTTTTTGAATAGTGAGAAGGGCCCGCCCGATGCAAAGGACAGTGTTTTCATCCAACGATCTGCCGGATCATCTTGGCGAGACGGCCAGGTTTGACCTCTGGCAGGAAATCCACGTCGCGGAGATATGGTCGGTCGAATATGCCGTATCTGAAAACCTGCCTTTCGAAGCTGTGATTGAAGCCACGACTCTCGGGCCCCTGGTTCTTGGCCAGATGGCCGGAACGATCAAGCGCGCGACGAGGAAGGCGAGCAATATTTCCGATGATGGCAATGATGGTTATCTCCTGCTGATCAACAAGGCCGACACTCTGCTGACGGGGCTGCAAGTTGGCCGCGAATACGCCGTCGGTCAGGGAGAAGCAGCCTTGGTCACTGCGTCGGAATCGCTAAAGATGCTCGGTGCCGACAAGAATGTCTGGATGAACGTGGTGATCCCGCGAGATGTCCTTACGCGTGCATTCCCACAGATCGATACCAGACTGGCGTTGAAGATCGGCGTCGAAAACGAAGCTCTCGATCTTCTCAAACGCTATTGTCAACTTCTTGAAACCGGCTGCCCTCTCATGGCGCCCGATCTCGTAACACATGCAACAACAACGATCGTCGATCTAATCGGCCTCGCGACCGGCGCGAAAGGCGAGATGGCCGAGTTGGCGGGCTTGCGCGGCCTGAGAGCAGCCAGGTTGCAGGCGGTTCTGACCAAGATCGCAGACAATTTCACCGTCCATGACATCTCTGCACAGGACGTCGCGCGGGAACTCAAGCTATCGGGACGCTATGTCCACGATCTCTTGCAGGAGACCGGTGTGAGTTTCTCCGAGCCTATTCTCGAATTGCGCCTGCAGAAAACTTACAAGATGCTGTCGGAGCGACATTGCGATGGGATGCGGATCAGCGAAATTGCCATGATGTGCGGCTTCAACGACGTGGCGTATTTCAATCGCTGCTTTCGCCGCCGCTTCGGCTGCACACCAACGAGTGCGAGATAGGCGTCGGCCAAGAAGGTATTCAATTCCAAAAAGTATTGATGGGCCGCCTTTGCTCCATGGAAGAAGGCAGGCAGTCGCATCTCTCCGGGGCGAAACATCCAGCAGCTATGGCGCCGGTGTCCCTGCGATGATGGTGGCGCGGTTGCGCGGCCACCTCCGCAAAATGACTGCTGGCATAGTGTCCTGACGAACGTGTTGTTTTCCGGGAACATCGCCTGGAAAAGCGCTGCGTTTCTTTCCGGGACAATTCCACTGCATTCCAGGCCAAGACGTGGCGGCGGGACAATGCGACATACGGCGCAAGTGTCGCCGCATGTCGCATGGGATGGGTTTATGTCGTCGAAGATTATAGGAAATTACCTGGCGAACTCCAGCCATCTGGCGTTGGCGATCGGTTCCGCCGCGCTCGTCGGTGTTGCCTTGTCCGTTCCCGCTGCGGCGACCGATTGGACGGGGGCCGCGTCCACGGACTGGTTCACTGCCGGAAACTGGAACACCGGCGTCGTCCCGACATCGAGCAACGATGCTCTCATCAACACGACGGCGCCAAATCCAACGGCAGTGAACGGGGCGAATGCGGTCGCCAAGGGCGTATCGGTCGGCGTCACCGGCACCGGCATGCTGACGATTTCGAACGGCGGTACCCTGAATAGCAACCTGGCCCTGTGGGCACCATGGTCGGATCGACCGGCACGGCAACGGTCACCGGCTCGGGCTCGGCCTGGGCCGCCCAAGGCATGGCTGTCGGTTACCATGGTGCGGGCACGCTGACGATTTCGAACGGCGGCGCGGTCACCACCTCCGTCTGGGAGGTCTCTATAGGGGACTCTGCAGGTTCTACAGGCGCGGTGACAGTCGACGGCGCGGGCTCGACCTTGACCGGCAGCGATGTTGTTGTCGGCAACCATGGTGCGGGCACGCTGATGGTTTCGAACGGCGGCGCGGTCGCCGCCACCACCTGGACCAGCAGCTTGGGGAGCTCGGCTGGCTCGACCGGCACGGCGACGGTCACCGGCGCGGGCTCGACCTGGACCAACGCCAGCAACCTATATATCGGCGTTGCCGGCACCGGCGCGCTGACGATTGCGAATGGCGGCGCGGTATCGGCTGCTGGCATCGTCACCCTTGCCTTCCAGGCGAGTTCTGTCGGCACGCTCAACATCGGCGGCGCAGCCGGCGCGGCGGCGGTGGCGGCCGGCACGCTCAACGCCGCGGCCATCCAGTTCGGCGCCGGCACCGGCGCGATCAATTTCAACCACACGAGCACCAGCTATGCCTTCGCCTCGGCGATCAGCGGTCTCGGCACAATCAACCAGGTCGCCGGCACGACGATCCTGACCGCCGATTCGAGCGGCTTCACCGGCGCAACCAATGTGAGCGGCGGCCGGCTGGCCGTGAACGGCTCGCTGGCCAACTCGATTGTGACGGCGTCGGGCGGCGGCATGTTGGGCGGCAATGGCATCGTCGGGGGCATCGTTGCCAATGCCGGCGGCATCATCGGACCGGGCAATTCCATCGGCACGCTGAACGTCAACGGCAACGTCGCCTTCGCAGCCGGTTCGACCTATCAGGTCGAGGTGAACGCGATGGGGCAGTCCGACAAGATCGCCGCATCGGGAACCGCGACGCTGAACGGCGGCACGGTGTCAGTGCTCATCGCACCCGGCGCCTTCACTCTCGGCGGCCAATACACCATCCTGACGGCAGTCGGCGGCATCAATGGCGCCTTTGCCGGCGCCAGCGCGGCGACCGCGACGCCCTTCCTGGCCTTGGGCCTGACCTACGATCCCAACAACGTCTATCTCGGTATCAGCCGCAGCAATGTCACCTTCGCCTCGGCGGGATTGACCCCGAACCAGACCTCCACCGGCGGCGGCGCGGACAGCCTTGCTCTTGGCAGTTCGCTGGTCGGCGCCCTGGCGGGTCTCGATCTGACGCAGGCCCGCGGAGCCTTCGACCAACTCTCCGGTGAGGTGCATGCCTCGGCCAAGGGAGTGATGGTCGAGGATAGCCGGTTCCTGCGCGAAGCCGCCATGGATCGCCTGCGCGCGGCCTTTGATGGCGTCGGCGCGGTCTCGATGCCGGTCATGGCCTATGCACTTGGCGAGCCCATGCTTGCGCCCGCTACCACCGACCGCTTCGCGGTCTGGGGCCGCGGCTTCGGTTCCTGGGGTCAGTGGAACGGCGACGGCAACGCCGCCACCATCAAGCGCGATATCGGTGGCTTCTTCATCGGCGCCGACGGTCTCGTCGCCGACACATGGCGGGTCGGTGCCGTCAGCGGCTACAGCCGATCGAACTTCCGCGTCGCCGATCGCAACTCCTCCGGCTCAAGCGACAACTACCATGCCGGCCTTTATGGCGGCACGCAGTGGGGCGATCTCGCCTTCCGCTCCGGCCTCGCCTACACGCGGCATGATATCTCGACCGGTCGCTCCGTTGCTTTCCCGGGCTTCGCCGACACGCTCAAGGGCGATTACAGCGCCGGCACCACCCAGACCTTCGGCGAACTCGGCTACCGCATCAAGGCTGGGCAGACTCCTCTCGGCAATCTCGCCTTCGAGCCCTTCGCCAATCTCGCCTATGTCAACCTTTCGACCAATGGGTTCACCGAGAAGGGCGGAGCCGCGGCGCTCACCAGCCAGGGCGGCAATACCGGCGTCACCTTCACCACGCTCGGCCTTCGGACCTCGACGGGCTTTACCCTCGGCAATGGTGAGAACTTGACCGCGCGCGGCATGCTAGGCTGGCGCCACGCCTTCGGTGACACCACACCGGTCTCGACCGTGGCCTTCACGGGCGGATCGCCCTTCAGCATCGCTGGCGTGCCGGTCGCCAGGGACGGCGCCGTCGTCGACCTGGGTCTCGATCTCAACCTCACCCGGAACGCCACACTCGGCCTCACCTATGGCGGCCAGTTCGGCTCCGGTGTCACCGACCAGACCGTGCGCGGCAACTTCGCCGTGAGGTTCTGAGGTGATCATGAATCAAGATATCATCGCTCAAGTCTTATCAGGCGGCTGATACCAAAACCGGACTGAAAACAGACATGGCGCGAAATGCACGAGCATCTACTCTCTTGATTTCCTGCATCGCGACAGATCAGAGCGCGAGCGCGAAGAAACCAGGCGATTAGGCATATCTACTGTCGCGGATTGGGTAACGCGCAGCCCCTCATGGAGTTGGACGTCAGTTTTCCGTTTCGTCCTCGTGGTCCTCAACCACACCAAACTCCACGACCGGAATGATCCAATAGACGAGTCGCGTTCCCGCGAATGCCGTCTTGAGCCGGGCGAGCAATCGCGCGGCGTCCTGCCGTTCCAGGATGATCCGCACCAGCACCTCGTCGGCGTGACCTTTGACCTGCTCGGTCGTCGAATGCAGCTGTACCGCCGGGCCGTGACCGGCGCCGTCGGAGGCCGTGAATCCGGATACCAGATCGCGCTGCTCGCTGAGAAAATCGAAAAGCTCCTCGCGAAGCTTGCGAGCGGCGATCAGTGTCAGGCAAACAGGCTCAGCCGTCATTTGGCCCCCTTCGCGCCGCCGCCGAACCGGCGATAGAGGATCGGCAGCAGGATCAGCGTCAGCAGCGTCGACGACAGCAACCCGCCGATCACCACGATGGCCAGCGGCTTCTGGATTTCCGATCCGGGGCCGGAAGCGAACAGCAGCGGGATCAGTCCGAGCGCGGTAATGCTGGCGGTCATCAGCACCGGCCGAAGCCGGCGTTTGGCGCCCTCCACGACGATGTGGTCCTCTCGCACGCCACGGGCGCGCAACTGATTGAAGTAGGAGACCAGCACGACGCCGTTCAACACGGCGATGCCGAGCAGCGCGATGAATCCAACTGAGGCCGGAACCGACAGGTACTCGCCGGTCAGCACCAGCGCGAAGACGCCGCCGATCAGGGCGAAGGGGATGTTGACCAGCACCATCAGCGCCTGGCGGATCGATCCGAACGTGGTGAAGAGCAGAACGAAGATGAGTCCAATGGCAACCGGCACGACGACCGACAAACGCGCGGCGGCGCGTTGCTGGTTCTCGAACTGGCCGCCCCAGGTCAACCGATAGCCCTGCGGCAGCGCCAGTTCTGCCGCCACCTTCTGCTGCGCCGCCTCGACGAAGCCGACCATGTCGCGTCCCCGAACATTGGTCCGAACCACGCTCATCCGGGCGCCGTCCTCGCGGTCGATCTTGACAGGACCGTCGACCCGATGAATGCGGGCAACTTGGGAGAGCGCCACGTGCTGCCCGGACGCCAGCGTCAGGGGCAGGTTGGCCAGCAAGGTAGGCGCCTCACGGGTCTTCTCGCTGCCGCGAAGCAGGATCGGGGTGCGGCGTCCGTCTTCCAGCGCCGTGCCGATGGTCCGGCCCTCGATCTGGGTGCGCAGCGAGGCGGCAATCGTATCCACCGCCAGACCGAGACGACCCGCCTCCAGCCGATTCACCGCGACCGTATAATACTGCGCGCCTTCGTTGAGCGTCGTGTATACGTCCTCGGCGCCATCGATGCCGGAAAGGATCGCGGATAGCTTGCTTGCGATCTCGTTGAGCCTGGCGATGTCAGGACCGAAGATCTTTACCGCGACGTCGCCGCGCACGCCGCTGATCATCTCCTGGACGCGCATGTCGATCGGTTGCGTGAAGCCGAGTGACAGTCCCGGAAAGTCATTGAGCACCTCGCGAAGCTGCCGAATGAGAGCGGGCTTGTCGGCGGTCTTTCTCTCCTCCTGCGGCTTCAGGACCAGAAACGTGTCGGTCTGATTGAGCCCCATCGGGTCGAGGCCGAGTTCGTCCGATCCGGTTCGGGCGATGATTCCCGCAACGTCGGGTACCCTTGCGAGAATCGCGGCCTGAAGCCTTGCGTTGATCGCATTGGCTTGATCGAGATTGACGGACGGAATGGCTTCGACACTGACGATGATGTCGCCTTCGTCCATGGTCGGCATGAAGGTCTTGCCGAGCTGGGTGTAGGCAAAGCCCGCCGCAACGAGGGCCGCCACTGCCGCGGCCATTACCTTGCGCTCATTGGCCAGTGCCCAGCCGAGCGCGGGCGCATAGCCGCGTGAGGCCAGGCGGATCAGCCATGGCTCCCGGTGCGGAGCCGCCTTGAGAAGGAACGAGGTCGCTACCGGAATGACCGTGAGCGCCAGCAACAGCGAGCCGGCCAGCGCAAAGATGATGGCGAGCGCCACGGGGATGAACAGCTTTCCCTCGAGGCCCTGCAGCGCAAGCAGCGGCACGAAGACGATGATGATGATGAGCACGCCGGTTGAAACCGGCTCCAGCACCTCGCAGACCGACCGGAACACGATATGGACGAGCGGCGTCGTCTTTCCGTCCGGATCCTTGCTGAGATTTCCAACGATGTTTTCGACCACCACCACCAGCGCGTCGATCAGCATGCCGATGGCGATCGCGAGGCCGCCCAGGCTCATCAGGTTGGCCGACATGCCGACCGCGCGCATGACGATCAGCGCGATCATGATCGCAAGCGGCAGGCTGAGCGCGATCACCAGCGAGGCCCGCCAGTTGCCGAGAAACAGCAACAGCAGGACGATGACCAGAACCGTGGCTTCACCCAGTGCCCGGACCACGGTTCCGACGGCGCGGCCGACCAGCCGGCTGCGGTCGTAGAACACGTTGATGGAAACGCTCTTCGGCAGTGAAGGCTGCAGCTCCTGCAGGCGCTGGCGGACGTCGCGCACGAGCTGGCCGGCATTGGCGCCGCGCAAGCCGAGCACGAGTCCTTCGACCGTTTCGCCGCGGCCGTCAATCGTGACGGCGCCATAGCGCGTCAGCGAGCCCACCTGGACGCGGGCTATATCGTTGACCCGGATCGGAACGCCGTCCCTAGTGTCGACCACGATCGCCTTGATGTCATCGATCGAGCGAATGCTGCCCTCGATGCGGACGAGCGCGCTGTCTTCGCCCTGGTTGACGCGGCCGGCGCCGTCGTTGCGGCTGTTGGTTTCGATCGCTCGCCGGAACAGGTCGTACGAAATGCCGCGTGCCGCGAGGGCATCGCTGATCGGGACGATCTCGAAGGCCCGGACATGACCGCCCAGCGAGTTGACGTCGGCGACCCCCGGAACGGTTCGCAGCGCCGGGCGGATCACCCAATCGAGCAGGCTTCGCCGCTCCGCCAGCGAGAGGTCGGGACTGTCGATCGTAAACATGAACATTTCGCCGAGCGGGCTCGTGATCGGAGCAAGCCCGCCGGTCACGCCTTCAGGAAGATCGCGCGCGATATTGGACAGGCGTTCCGAGACCTGGTTGCGTGCCCAGTAGATGTCGGTGCCGTCTTCGAAATCGACGGTGATGTCGGCGAGCGCGTATTTGGTCGTCGAGCGAAGGATCTTCTTGTTGGGCAATCCAAGCAATTCAAGCTCGATCGGAACCGTGATCCGCTGTTCGACCTCCTCCGGGGTGAGGCCCGGCGCTTTCATGATGATTTTCACCTGAACGGGTGAGACGTCGGGAAACGCGTCGATCGGCAGACTCGGCAGAACGACGGCGCCCGCGCCGATCAGCAGCAGCACGCTCAAGCCGACGAACATGCGCTGCGAGAGCGCGAATGCGACAAGGCGCGCGAGCATCACTCGCCGGCTCCGAGCCGCAGCAAGATCCCCCGCAGGGCTGAGATGCCGCTGACGGCCACCTCGTCCTTTTCCGTGATCGCGCCCGCGACCACGACATGGTCCTGGTCCTCGGCCAGCAGCGTCACGGGAACCAGACGAAATCCGCCCTCGATCGCGACGAAGACCGACGTCGATTCCCCGCGCCGGACCAGCGCGCTGTAGGGGATTTCCCAGGCACTTTCGCCGGCGGAAAGAAAGCCGATCCGTGCCGCGGCGGTCTGCCCGGGGCGCAGCTCACCATTATTCGGCACCTCCGCCCGCACCAGAATGGTTTGGGTCGCAGCGTCAGTCGTCTCCGAAACCAGTATGACCTGGCCCGAGGTGGCGTAGCCGTCGATTTCCACCCGCGCGCCCGGCCGGATGGCGCGGACGCTCGATGCCGGAATCGCAATCTCGGCCCACAATGCCGACAATCGTGCGAGCTTGACCAACGGTGCCGATTGCTCCACCCGTTGGCCCGGGGAAACCACGATTTCAACCACCGTTGCCGGCTGCGGTGCCGCCACCGAAAGTGTCGCCGTAATCGCAGTCTCGCCGGTCAGGCGCGAAATCGCCGCATCAGAGAGGCCGCTGAGCCGAAGCATTTGCCGCCGCTCCGCCACCGCAATGCTTGCCTGCCGGGCTTCGGTTTGGCTGGTTTCCAGAGCGCGCAGCGGTACCGCCTTCGCTTCAAATAGTTCGGTGTTGCGTTTGAGCTGCTGGGCGGCAAGAACCTCCTGTGCGAAGGCATGCAGGTATTCCCGCTGCAGCGATACGAAGCTCGGACTCTCGAGCGTGACCAGCGGCTGGCCGGCGTTGACCCGATCGCCTCGCGCAACCGACAGACCGGTGACCATGCCGGCCATGGGAGCGCTGACGACCCACAATTGCGGATTGGGGATAACAATCTGGGCGGGATAGGGC
>JBAQER010000077.1:0-1758 GCA_049286845.1 Bradyrhizobium sp. | reverse complement strand
TTTCAGCGCCGTGCGCACCAGCTGGTGCTCGATCTGGTTCACGTGCCCGACTTCCTCCGTCTTCGAATAGGCGACGCGGATGCCGTCGTCGAATTTCTTGTTGACGTTGACGTAGACGTACTTGTCTATGGCAGTGCTGAGAACCGCGCCGCCGTACTTGCGATAGAAGTCCGGCAGGTCGCTGCCGCCGCCGGCAAAGCTCATGCGTAAAGGCGTTCTGCTGATGATCATGTCAGTGCGGAGGCAACCGAGACCCGGCGCGCATGCGCAGCCAACGCCTCGATCACCGGGAATTCATCGCGGCGGCGGCGAGAATAAACCTCAAGCGCGGCAGCATCTGTAAGACCGCGCAAGCGATATTCGTGCAAGACCCGTCGTCTGCGGAGGTCTTCGTCGAGATCGACGTGGAAACGATGCGATTCCGTGGCGCCGGCAGCGCGCAGGGCGAGGGCAACCGTGCCTTCGATCAGGATGATGTCAGAACTTGCCAGGGAAAGGGTTTCGACGGCATCGATCTTCTCCCGCCTGAGCTTGTGGTATCCGGGCAACGCCAGAGTCGCCGGACGCCGTTTGTTGTCGTCGAGGAGATCCACCATTTCCTGCAGCGTGCTCATATCGTAGCGGCCGAGTACGCCGGGGCCACGCACCGGCTCGCACATCAGCCAGCGGTCGGCGGAGAGGATCTGCGCCCTTTTTCCTTGCGCCAGGATCGCGTCGCGCAGCACGCTGGCAAAGGTGCTCTTGCCGCTGCGCGATTGCCCACCGATGAGGACCATGGCCCCCTCGCCGATGTTTTCCGCCAGCCTCGAGCAATATGAAAGCAGCCGCGGATACTGTTCGAGGATGAACGACACGGCGGCGGCCAGGTCGGGAACAATGGCGTCAGGTGTCGCCCAAGCGCGGTAATCAAGCCCCGCGTAACCGGTCTCCACCAGGACGGACTTCAGGCCGGCGCGGCGCGCGGTCTCGATTTCCACGGTCGCGTCGCCGATCAGCCAGGAGCGTTCGCGCGCAATATTGAACTCCTGTGCGGCTCGGTCGATCATTCCCGTCTTGGGTTTGCGGCAGTTGCAATCGATTTTCAGCTCGGCGCGCTCACCGGGAAACCCGCGGTGCGGATGGTGCGGACAGTAGTAGATGCGGTCGACAAAAGCGCCCTGCCGGCCGAGCAGCGTCTCCATCTTGTTGTGAATCTGGCGCAGCCCTTCGGGACTGCACTCGCCGCGCGCGACCACGGGCTGGTTCGTCACCACGCAGCAGCGGTACTCGGACGCGTTCAACCGCTTGATCGCGCTCTCGACGCCGGGCAGCAACTCGAACTGATCCGGGTCCCGCAGGTGATCGACTTCCCGGTTGATGGTTCCGTCGCGATCGATGAACACCATCGGCTGGGGATGAGCAAGGCTCGCGCGCTCGATCTTGCCCGAACGAAAATCGGCACAAACCTTATCGAGCCGGGACGGCGTGCCGATGTCCTTGATGTACTCGGGGCTGCTGTAGCCGCGCAACGTCAGCCCCTGCCGGAGCATGGCAGGAAACAGGTCTTTGGCGAAATCAAATGTGCCCCCTTGGTTGCGCCAGGGCGCTAGCGCCTGCCGGTTCACCCAGTACAGAGCAGCGTTCACCAGGTTCGGGTAATAGCGCGCGCTGTCGTGCGGGTAGGGGTGAAAGCCGGTGATCCGGCCATCATCGTCGGTTGCCACAAGATCGGAATCCTGCGGATGGTCGTTGGGATGGAGAAACAGCGCCGCTGCCGCT
>JBAQER010000076.1:0-2427 GCA_049286845.1 Bradyrhizobium sp. | reverse complement strand
CAATAACGCGAACGCTAGCCCCGCAATAAGCGCGGCGCGCGAATTAAGACCGCTGAATCGGCATATCATCGCAGCCACGTTACGCCCGCGGGTTTCGACGGCAAGATCATTTTGCCGCCACGTCATGCCGGCTGATTACGACCAATCTGGGACCTTCTTATCCCTGCCCGTTTGCGGGCTATCGCGTTCACACATCTTGCTTGCGGGGAGTCTGAAAGACTGATTCCGTTGATCGTCGGATGATTTGCGGGAGCAGGCGATGACCGAGATTGCTTTTGGGCTGGGGCGGTTTGGCGACCGCCGCCTGGAAAAAGGGGGGTCGCCTTGCATGCAGCATTGGTGCGGCAGCCCTGTTCGTGCATCCGTCGGCTGGCCGGGGGACGTGCCCGGCAGATGCAGTTTACCCGGCTGTTGCGCAATCCCGCAGTGACGCCGGCAGCGATGTCGGCGCACGTCGCCAAGGCGACGGCGGCTCGCGTGGTGGGCCGCGACGTGGTGGCCATTCAGGACACGAGCGAACTGGTGTTGGGCGGCCGCCGGGCGCGCGCCAAAGGCTTCGGGCCGGTGGGCGGCGGCGGCGCTCTGGGCGGACTTCTGTTGCATCCGGTTTTGGCGGTCGAGGCTGGGACAGGGGGTCTGCTCGGTCTGGTCGATGCCAAGATATGGAACCGGGACCAAGGTCCGGCAGCACCTCGGCGCGCACGACCGACGGCGGAGAAGGAATCGCAGCGCTGGCTCGACGGGGCGGCGCGGGCCGGCGAGGTGCTGGCGTCGGCGGCGAGCATTACCGTCGTATCCGACCGGGAGGGTGACATCTACGAAGGCTTCGTCCGCCGCCCCGCCAACGTTCACTTGCTCGTGCGCCTCGCCCAGGACCGGCGGATCGAGACCGGCACGCACGAGCAATTGCTGTTCGCCTTCGCTGACGCCCTGCCGGAACAGGGTCGGCTCGCCTTGACGATTCCAGCCGCGCCTGGACGCAAAGCCCGGATGGCGGAACTGGCGGTGCGCTTCGCCCCCGTCGTGCTGCGCAAGCCGCGCCATGGCGCGGCCCCGAACCTGCCGGAGACAGTCGCTCTGACATTGCTGGATGTGCGCGAGACGCCGCCACGGCTTGATGGCGAGCCGGTGCATTGGCGATTGCTGACCACGCATGCCATCACCGGCCTCGACGATGTCCGCAGGATTCTCGGCCTCTATCGCCAGCGCTGGACCATCGAAGAGTTCTTCCGCACGCTCAAGACCGCCGGCTTCGACATCGAGGAAGCCGACATCAGCGATCCACCGGCGATGATCAACTTCGTTGCCGCCGCCACGGTCGCCGCCGTTACCATCATGCAACTCGTTCAGGCCCGCGACGGCACCACCGACCAGCGTCTCGCCGACGCCTTCGATCCCACCGACCAGCCCATTCTTGAAGCCATATCGATCACGCTGGAAGGCAAGACCGCCCGCCAGAAAAATCCGCACCCCAAAGGCTCGCTCGCCTTTGTCGCCTGGGTGATCGGCCGCCTCGGCGGATGGGACGGCTACTACGGAAAACCCGGCCCCCGCGTCATGCGACGCGGTCTGCATGACTTCCGGCAGATCAAATACGGCGCCACGCTCGGGTTCAAAGATGTGTGAATCGGATAGCCACAAGGGGGAGGGGGAGTCGACGCGCTCACTGCGGCGCTGGAATATTGTTGTCGCGAACCACCTGGCCCCAGCGCGCGATTTCGCTCTTGAGGATGGCGCGCGCCGCCGCCGTCGAGCGCTTGTCCTTCGGATAAGGCATCACACCGGTATCGGCCCAGGGCTTGGCAACGGCCGGGTCGGAAACGATCTCCTGCAGCGCGGCATTGAGCTTGTTGATGGTCGCCTCCGGCGTGCCTGCCGGCGCGAACAGTGCATGCCAATAAAGAATTTCGAGTTTCGGCCCGAACTGTTTCACGAAGCTTTCGGCCGAAGGAAACTCAGGTGATTTTTCCTTCGCCGTGATTCCGTAAGCTTTCATTTGCCCGGCTTTGACTTGCTGCATGACCGACTGCGGCGTGGCGTAGAAAAGATCGACGTGGCCCCCGGCGATATCCTGCAATGCGGGAGCGGCGCCGCGGTAGGGGATAAGGTCGATCTGGACTTTGGCTTCCTGCGCGAGCAGCGATGTTGCCAGGTGACCGGTGGCGCCGACACCCGGCGTCGCCGCCTTCAACGTCTGTTTCTTCATCAAGGCCAGCAGTTCGGGCAGCGTATTCGCCTCGAGCGTCTTACGTCCGACCAGCACCAACGGATTGTTGTTGATGAACATGATCGGCGTCAGGTCTTTCTCGGTGTCGAACGGCAGGTTCTTGTAGAGCGCGGGGTTCGCCGAAATCTGCAGATTGTGAATGAGCAGCGTGTAGCCATCCGGTGTCGCGTGGGCGACGCGGTTGGTGGCGATGGTGGTGC
>JBAQER010000075.1:0-1585 GCA_049286845.1 Bradyrhizobium sp. | reverse complement strand
CCGGTTGCGCGGCCAGCTCGAGGACTGGCGGAAGATGGTGGATCAAAACAAGCTCCCGAAGGGGGACGCGCCGGCGGCTGGGATTTCGTCAAAGGATGTGGAACGGTTGCGCAGCCTCGGTTACATCCAGTGAGCGAACGAATTTACCGCGGTTTCGCGGCCGCGGTCTCCACGGCGCGCATGAACCGCAGCAGGTTGCCGCTGTAGATCTTCCGCACATCGGCGGCGCTGTAGCCCTTGTCCCGCAGCGCGCGCGTGAGGCTCGGGAATTGCGAGACGTTCTCGAGACCCGCCGGAACCTGCTCGATTCCGTCGAAGTCGCTCCCGATCCCCACCGCGTCGATGCCGGCGATCTTCACCACGTGATCGATGTGCGCCACCACATCGCCGAGATTCGCCGGCGGGCTCTTGCGCAAGGTGAGGAACCCTGGATTGAAGTTGATCTGGACCACGCCGCCCTTTTTCGCTACGGCGCGGATCATCTCGTCGGTCATGTTCCGGGGCACGTCGCACAGCGCGCGACACGAGGAATGTGAAGCGAAAATCGGCGCGCGGCTCACCTCCAGCGTGTCCCAGAAGGTTTTATCCGATACGTGAGACATGTCCACCATCATCCCCAACCGGTTCATCCCGGCGATGACCTGCCTGCCAAAAGCGGTCAGGCCGTTGTGGTGATTCACCTTTGGGTCGTTCAAGTCGCCGCAGGAGTCTGCCCAGCCGTTTGTGTTCATGTGCGTGAGCGTCATATAGCGCGCGCCGAGCGCGTAGTAGTCCCGCAGGAGCCGGAGGTTGTCCTCGATGGCATGGCCGCCCTCGATGCCGATCAGGACCGCGATCTTTCCCCGCCGCCCGGCGTCCTCGATTTCGGCCGCCGTCCGCGCCGGCGCGAAATCGTTGGGATAGCGGCCCGCGATGTCATACCGAATCGTATCGATCATCTCCAGCGCCCGGTGCGCGGACTGGCCTTTGCCGGCATATTCCGGGGCGACGTACGCCGAGAAGAAAACCGCGCCCACGCCGCCCTTCCTGAGCCGCCCTATGTCCGTGTGACCGGTTGTCGTGGGCTTGCCGATGTCGAAGCCGTCGACTGTCCGGCTGGTCACGTCGTTGTGGGTGTCGATAAGAAGCGGTTCCTGAGCCGCGACGGCCGCAGCCAGAAGCAAGACGATGGTCAGAGGTCGGATTAAAGTCACTTTAGGTTCGGCTCCTGTCCGGGTAAGTACAAGGTAAGTAGCATATCTGGTGTTACAATCGCAGTTCTAGTACAGCAAGCGCTTGCTTAACGTGCGCGGCCCGCAACCGGGGTGCGGCCGTCAAGCGGCGCCGCTGATAATTGATATTTCGTGTTGAGCCGGACCAACGCCGGCCTGAGGACGGTTGCACTGTTCTCGAGCCGGAAGAAGATGGCTTTGCTGCTGGCCGGGCTGATCGTGCTCGCGGCGGGCCTCGACATCACCATACCTTTCATCACTCAGCGTCTGATCGACACGCTGATTAACTGCTTTAAGTCGCCCGGACTGAACCCGGGGCGTATCTTAGTAACTTCGGCGCTGGGGATCCTGGGAGCAACGGCGCTCACACGGGC
>JBAQER010000074.1:0-13389 GCA_049286845.1 Bradyrhizobium sp. | reverse complement strand
AATGGCCGCGCAAGGTCGGTATGGATGTGGTGACGTCCATGCAGGTCGACATGCCAGGCGAACTGTCCGAGCCGATGAACCGGATCGCGGCGGCTGAACTGCTTAACCAGAAGGACGGCTACGAAATAACCGAGGCCGATCGGCGCATGGCCGCAACCGGTGATGGCCAGCTGTTCGGTCAGTTCCTGCTCGATCGGGAAGGGATCGTGCGCTGGAGCTTCACTGAAGTTCCCGAAGGCGGCCGTCGCATGTTCGGAGCGCCGACGTCGCAGGAGCTGATGTCGGCCGCCTCCCAGGTTGCAGGCTAGGCGCCGTAGCGTGTTTCGGCGTGCAATCCTGCTGCAAGCCGCATCAGGCTCTCTCCCTCGCTGACATTGCCCGAGCTGGGTTCAACCACGTCCAGAGTGCGACTCGCTGAGCCCGACGGACACGCATGGCGCGCACGCCACAGCCGAAGCTCGTAATTGTCGTCCCACCCGATCGCAATTCCGTGAAGTTGTTTCATTGGCGCCAGCCATGAAACAGTTCCGGGCATCGATGAAGCCGTTTTCTCAGCCCACGAAGACACCCGGAAGCAGACACTTGGTATCAACACCGATTTCCTGACGAATGGCTTTTGAGATCTCTCGTGTCCGCGATGGTCGGCCAAACGCTCCATCGACGACGCCGAGGTAGCCCCAAGGGGGTTGCATGAGCAGGGCCATCAGTTCGACGGTTTTCGCGATTGTGGCGGCAACCATCCCCGCGTTCACCCAACCTGCTCTGGCGCAAAGTCTCCGGACAAATGCGGCCACACCGCCTTCACAATCGCCATTGGCCGCTACCGTTGGTGAATTGCCGGTATTGCGTCTTGCGCGACCGTTATCGCGCAACGAGGAGATTGCGTTAAGGCCAATGGATCGCTTCAAAGAGTGTGAACCTTGTCCAGAAATGATCGTGGTCCCCGCGGGTCAGTTCCTGATGGGGGCTAGCGACAGAGAACCCGGAAGTACCCCCGACGAGAGGCCTCAACACCAGGTAAACTTCGCGCAACCATTCAGTGTGGGTCGCTTTCCCGTGACATTTGGTGAGTGGGATGCTTGCGTTGCAGCAGGGGGTTGCAGCTTCCAATCTTCCGACCAAGGCTGGGGGCGCGGAACGCAGCCGGTCATCAGTATCCTGTGGGACGATGCCAAGGAGTACGTTGCCTGGCTCTCCCGTACCACCGGCAGAACTTATCGCCTTCTCAGCGAAGCTGAGCGCGAGTATGCCGCGCGTGCCGGGACGACAACGGCGTATTGGTGGGGAGACACGTTCCTGCCTGCGCGGGCAAATTGTGCTCCTGGCACTCGCGAATTGACGTCTGCGAGGATTGACTTGCAGCCGACCCTCGAGAGAGCGCGACCCTTGCCGGTTCAGTCTTTTGCTCCCAATCCCTGGGGACTCTATCAGGTTCACGGGAACGTTTATGATTGGGTCGAGGATTGCTGGAATGAAAATTACGATGGCGCGCCATCCGACGGTTCAGCCTGGATGAGCGGGAATTGTAGCGGGCATGTCCTTCGCGGTGGCGCCTTCAGCCGAAGCGCTCAAACCGCCAGATCGGCCGCACGTATGTGGTTCGGCTCCCCCCATCGCCTCATCTACATGAGCTTCCGCGTTGCCAGAACATTGGGCCAGTAACTGGTTCTGATCGTCTTGCCGATTGCCCGCGACGATGAGGCGACCCAGCTCGGAAGTCGCCTTGAACTTGCGGGACAGCGATCGGCGCACGATCAGAATGGCGCGGATGACGCAGAGGCCTCGTTCGCGATCATAGCAACGCATCCTTCAGCAGCCAGGCGCCCCAGGCGAAGAACCCCATGCCTGCCATGCGCGAGATCACCCGGCCAGCTGGAACGATCTTCTCAGCCAGGACGAAGATCGTAATCGCGGCGATCCACAGCACGTTCATCACTCCACCTACGAACAACAACGCCATCAGCGCCCAACAGCAGCCGACGCAGTACATCCCGTGGCGGGCGCCGAGCAGAAGCGAACCGAGCGCGTCACCGCGAAAGCCGCCGTGGCGCTGAATGAACAACCACGGCGCCTGGCATTGCCGAAGGCAGGCGTCCTTGAGCGGCATCCACTGATAAAGGCCGGCTGCGATCATGACGATGCCGCCGAACACCCTGCCGGCGCCGGCCATCGCCGGCGTGAGCAAGCTCCCCCGTTCCAGCCCCCATTGCGCGAACGTGGCGGCGAACGCGAACGCAGTCCAGACGAGAAGATAGCCGGCCGCGAACCACCAGGTCGCAGCCAGCGCCTTGCCTGTGTTCGCCGCCTGCCCGCCGACGCGCGCGTACAGCAAGATCATGGGCGTTGCCGACGGCGTCATCATGCCGATCATCATCACCGCCCACATAGCGAACACAAACGCGAACTCGATTGCGTTCCAGGGCGCGGTGGCCGGCTTCATTAGACCCATGCCGGCGGGGACCATCCGAAAGCCCGACATGTCCATGCCACCCATGTCCATGTCGCCGACAAGCCAGAGCACGTAGCTCCAGGCGAGCGCCGTCACGACAATCAGCGCGGCGGCTACGATCGCGCGGTCGCGTCGCAGAATGGCCTCGAGCGCCCCACCGGCCATATCAGCTCAATGCACGATGCCGCTTTGGCACAGGTGAATTTCCGCAAATTGACCGTAGGAATCGGTGAGTTCGAACTTGATTGGTTGCGCCGTCTTGGTCCAGCCGCGTCCGACCTCGGCAAGCCGGTATTCGAAGCCGCCCACCATATCGATTCGAACCCGATGTGGCGCTCCCGTCACTGGATTGAGGATCGGCTCGCCGCGGCCTTCAGTAACACCCTTCACAACCAGTCGGGCTTTCCGCTCTGCAACATCAACCTGAAACTCGATTGGAGCGAAGATCGGATCGTGCAGCTTTTCGAGCGTCGAGGCGAATACGTTGAAGACGGTCGCTCCCGGCTCGGTGTCCTGGCCGCTGAGGATCCGCAACAGCCCCCCGCGTTGCGCCTCGGTCGCACGCTCGTCGATAACCACCGCAGCTTCGCCCTTGCCCTCGTGGATCGCGCCTGGCCAGCGGAAAATCCCGACGAACTTCAGACCGTCGAGCTTCGTCGACCCATGATAGCCCTGTTCTATCTCGAAACCGGCGACCGCTTGGCAATGTCCGTGGGTCGGCAATCCGTCGAACTGGCAGGGGCAACCGTAAGAGCAATTGCAATTAGCGAATTCACGTCCTTTGATCATCCAAGTGGTGTTGGCCATCGTCACCTCCCGACATGTTACCCTTGGCAGCGAGGGCAAATCACGCCGCCGGGGCGCCCCTGAACGGTAGCAGAACGGGGGCTCTTGCGAAAGTTGCAAGAGACGACGGAGTTGCACCAAGGAGGGGGTTCGAGAAGAGACTGCAAAATGTCTCGGTTCTCCGTCAGGCACTCCAAGTCCCGTATGTCTGAGCCCGGATTCCCATGCATCTCGATTGATTGACTTGCCACGGTGCAAAACTAAGGTTGGCGCCGCACCGAAGGGAATGAATCGCATGACTTTGCCGATGAGCTGGAACGATTGGGCGCAGCACGACGGAGTGGCGCTGGCCGCGCGCGTCAGGAAGGGCGAGCTGACGGCAAAGGAATTGGCAAGTCAGGCGGCCGCAGGCATCGCCAAGGTCGATCCGGCGCTGTCGGGAGTGGTCGAGGTCTTCGAGGACGCGATCGTCGATCCCGGCAAGGACGCCAATCTCGCGGGGCCCTTTGCCGGCCTGCCTTTCCTGATGAAGGATCTGGGCCCGACGATGAAGGGGCGCTTGCAGGAAATGGGCTCGCTGCTGATGCGCGGCAATCGCGCCACCGCCGATACTTTCCTGACGGCGAAGATGCGCCAGGCGGGACTCAACCTCATCGGACGGACGACCACACCGGAGTTCGGAGTTTGCAGTTCGGCAGACAATCCCGCCGTCTACGTTACGCGCAACCCGTGGAACACGGACTACACGACATGCGGATCATCCGCCGGCAGCGCCGCCATGGTCGCGGCGGGCGTCGTACCGATCGCGCATGCCACTGACGGCGGAGGCTCGATCCGCATTCCGGCCGGCGTCAACGGAAACATCGGTCTCAAGGTTTCACGGGGAGTGTTCTCGCTCGCGCCGCACCTGTCGGACTTGACCGGGCTGGTATCGATCCAGGGCTGCCAGTCGCGTTCGGTACGCGACACGGCGGCCTTCGTGGATGCATGCCGAGGTCCCGCGCCCGGCGAATTCATGCCGTATTGGACCTCACCGGAGCCTTACCAGGACATGATCAAGCGCGATCCGGGACCGCTCAAGATCGCGCTCTCGCACCAATGGGGCGACTATCGGGCGACACCGCAGATCGCATCGGAGCTCGAAAGAGTCGGGCGATTCCTCGAAGGCCTCGGCCATCGTGTGGATTACGCGTTGCCCGCTATCGACTATCGCGCCGCCTTTGACGCCCAGACCACCTGCTACATCAGCAATTTTGCGGTCGTGATCGGCAACATGCTCGCGGCACGCGGGCTGGACCGGCCGCCGGCGGATCTCGTCGAGCCTGTCAACATACGGATCTGGGAAGCAGGCCGGCACACGTCGTTTGCCGAGCGGGCGCGCATGCAGGCGGTCTTCAACACGACATCCCGCAGCTTCGGAACGTTTTTCGAGGAATGGGATATCATCCTGACGCCGATCACCGCGCTGCCGACGCCGAAAGTCGGCACCGTCGAATACCTGACGATATCGGACAATCCATCGGTGCTGGACTGGTTCGGCAATCTATGGCGCAACTTCGCCTTCACGCCACTCGCCAATCTGTGCGGGATTCCCGCGATCTCGCTGCCGCTGGCGGAACATGAGAATAGGTTGCCGCTCGGCATTCAAGCCCAGGCAAAGCAGGCCAACGATGGGCTGCTGCTGCAGCTGGCGGCGCAGATCGAGCGGGCGGTCGGCGGCCAATGGAATTCCGGACGGAAGCCCAAAGTGCACGTCACGAATGGCTGAACGGCGGCCGTTTGGCGCGAGGCGCGCCATCTCTTGCTCACTTCGCAATATGCTCTAGAACGCCGGCATGTCCAAAACACCGATATTCAACACGCCGCTGCCGTTTGACGAACTGGCAGAAGCCATCCAGGGCCGCCGCTCCGTCTATGGTTACATCAGCGGACTTCGGCTCGACCGCGCCGCCCCTGGCGAAGCCTGGTCGAGCCTGCCGTATCGCCCCGTCTTCGTCGGCGACACCGGGTCGGGGGTTCTTCACGGCGGCGTCGTAACCGCCATGCTCGACGAGAGCTGCGGCATGGCCGTCCAGCTCGCGCTCGATGGGACGCGCGCGATCGCCACGCTCGACCTGCGCATCGACTATCAGAAGCCCGCAACTCCCGGCCTCGACATCAAGGCGCATTCGTTTTGCTCCCGCGTAACCCGCTCCATCGCCTTCGTGCGCTCGACGGCCTACCAGGAATCCGAGGACGATCCCGTCGCCACCGCAACGGCCTGCTTCATGATTGGTGCGAACCGGACCAACATGCTCAAGGACCGGCCGATGGAGGATCGTGCGCTGCCGACGCTGGAAGCGCCCGAGGATCCGACCGGCCCATTCGCCCAAAGCCCCTTCGCGCGTTGTCTCGGCATCCGCATCGGCGAGGATGGCACGCTGGTCATGCCCTTCTCGCCAAGGATCATCGGCAACCCGATCCTGCCCGCCATCCACGGCGGCATGACCGGCGCCTTCCTCGAAACGGCCGCGATCGTGGGCGTGACGCGCGAACTCGGCGTGTCGCCGCCCAAGCCGATCGGCCTGACGATCAATTACCTGCGCTCCGGCCGCGCCCTCGACAGCTACGCCAACGTGTCGATTGTCAAGCAGGGTCGGCGCGTCGTTGCTTTCGAGGCGCAGGCCTGGCAGGACGACCGAACCAGGCCCATCGCCTCGGCGTTCGGTCATTTCATGCTGAGGCAGACGCCGGGCGTGGATGAGGAATAGGCCTGTCCAGATGATTGTACACGCCGTCTCGACAGGCTTCGGCATCCAGTGAAGCGCATCATCGATAGGACAGCAACGCTGGCTTGATCGACATCATCGCGCATGACAGCATTTAGATTATCGGAGATCGTTGGTCCGACACACTGGCAACGCACCGCGCCTCATTTTGTTGAGACCGTGCGTCCCATGGCGTGGCAGGCACGGCTACGTTCGACGCCGCTCGACGCAGCACACCTCCACGCAAACACCACGCAACGGCAAGCCGTCAGGGTCATCTCTCTGGCGGCTTGCGTGTGGGTATCACCTTGTTTCGCAGCGAAGGATGGTCGCATCGACACCACGCAACCCAAGGCATCACTCGATAACTGGCATGTGAAAGCAGGAAACCAAGGGGACCTTGCCATGGCGAATATCGAAGAAACTCCACGCAAGTGCATTTTGAAAGCAGGCTCAACGACGCTGACGCTCGACAAGGAGTCCGGCAAGGCAACGCTGCAGCAAAAAGTACTGCTGTGGAACAAGAAGCCCGTCGAATTCGCGCTCTCCGATATCGACGACATCGCAGTGAAGTCGGAGGTGGACGGCCTTTCCGGCTCGGCAATCCATCACAGCGTCTTGCACAGACGCACCGGCGAGATCACCGTCCTGACGACCGAGGAAGCCAAGGACGCCGCCGAAACGGTGAAAAAGCTGCGCGGATTTGCTGGACTGTAGGGATTCAGGAGCAGAGCGGTTACCGCTGGGCTTCCGCTTTTGACGGACACGACGGTTGCTGACGCAATGCGATTGGCCACCTCAATGAAAATCCCGCGAGGGCGGCAGGATCCGCACATCGCGCGGATGGCGGATTTTCTGGGCCGGGCTGTCGGGATGCTCGCACGGATCGTCGTTGAGCGGTTCGATCAACGCCGGGCCTGCCGGCACCGGATGCCTTCGGCTGAGTGCGTCGTTGGCCAGACCGACCAGGTCATGCGAGCGGTCGTATAGCCGCTGCGCGACCAGATGCGTCACCTGTTCCGGGCTGCTCTGGATATAGCCCTCGACCAGGATGAGCCGCGCGCCCATCACTTCTTTTCGGAACTGCTCCATCACCTTCGGCCACACCACGATATTGGCGATGCCGGTTTCGTCCTCCAGTGTCATGAACACCACGCCCTTGGCGCTGCCCGGACGCTGCCGCACCAGCACCACGCCGGCGCAGCGCACGCGCTTTTTGTCGTTGGCATGACAGACGCGTTCGCAGGCGACGACGCGCTCTTTCTCGAACATCGCCCGCAGGAATTCCATCGGGTGACCCTTCAGCGACAGCCGGATAGTCTGATAGTCGGCCACCACCTGCTCCGGCAGCGGCATCTCGGGCAGCGGACGCGCCTTCTCGTCGGGCTGCTCACGCGCCACGGCGATTTCGAACAGCGGCAGCGGCACGTCGTCGGGCAGCCGCCGCACCGCCCACAATGCGGCGCGCCGATCCAGCCCGATCGAGCGGAACGCATCGGCATCCGC
The DNA here is from genome assembly GCA_049286845.1 of Bradyrhizobium sp. Taxonomy (GTDB): domain Bacteria; phylum Pseudomonadota; class Alphaproteobacteria; order Rhizobiales; family Xanthobacteraceae; genus Bradyrhizobium. The sequence continues at coordinate 5,901 of JBAQER010000074.1, read as the reverse complement.
CAGCAGGATCAGCGCGCGCTTGGGCAAGCCGGTGTCGCGGGCGAAATCCTCCAGCGAGGTGAAGGGGCGGCGGGCCCGCGCGGCGACGATGCGCTCTGCCCAGTCCGTTGTCACCTCTCCCGCTTGCGGGGGTCGAGACGAGCGGAGCTCGCTCTTAGGTCGTATCGCATCGAAAGATGCGATACGGGTGGGGGAACCTCTCTCCCCACGAAGAGTGGGACTCGCGGAGGCACCCCCACCCCAGCCCTCCCCCGCAAGCGGGAGAGGGAGCACAGTCCCTTCGCGGTCGCCATGCGACCTGATTTCTGGACCACGGAGCGACGCCTGAATCCGCTTCAACCGCTCCTCGTCCGGATCGATCCAATGAAACCCGTCGATCTGGCGGAAGCCGAGCCGTACGGCGTGATACCTGCCGCTTCCTTCCTCCAGCGTGTTCTGCGCGTGGCTGAACGACACGTCGACTTCGCGCACCTCGACGCCGTTGTTGCGCGCATCGCCGACGATTTGCGCGGGGGCGTAAAAACCCATCGGCTGCGAATTCAACAGCCCGCAGCAGAACGCATCGGGGTGGAAATGTTTCAGCCATGACGAGACATAGACCAGCTGGGCGAAGCTTGCGGCATGGCTTTCCGGAAAACCGTAGCTGCCGAATCCCTTGATCTGGTCGAAGCAGTTTTTCGCGAACACGGGATCGTAGCCGCGCGCGATCATGTTGTTGACCATCTTGGATTCGAACTTGCCGATGGTGCCGACGTTGCGGAACGTCGCCATGGCGCGGCGCAGGCCGTTGGCTTCCTCCGAGGTGAACTTCGCCGCCTCGATGGCGATCCGCATCGCCTGTTCCTGGAACAGCGGCACGCCGAGGGTCTTGTGCAGAACCTTGTACAGTTCATCCGGGGAGCCGTACTCGGGCGAAGGCGACGGATAGTTTTCCTTTTCAACGCCGTTGCGCCGCCGAAGATAGGGATGCACCATGTCGCCCTGGATCGGACCGGGCCGCACGATGGCGACCTCGATGACGAGGTCGTAAAATATCCGCGGCTTGAGGCGCGGCAGCATGTTCATCTGCGCGCGGCTTTCGACCTGGAACACGCCGAGCGACTCGCCCCGGCACAGCATGTCGTAGACCTCGGGCACATCCTGCGGGACCGTCGCCAGCTCATAGCGCTCGCCCTTGTGACCGGCAATCAGGTCGAAGCATTTGCGGATGCAGGTCAGCATGCCAAGCGCCAGCACGTCGACCTTCATCATGTTCAAGGCATCGACGTCGTCCTTGTCCCATTCGATGAAGGTGCGGTCGTCCATCGCGGCGTTGCCGATCGGCACATAGCTGTCGAGCCGGTCCTGGGTCAGCACATAGCCGCCGACATGCTGCGACAGATGCCGGGGAAATTCGATCAGTTCGGCGGCAAGCTCGACGGCGAGCCCGACCATGGGGTTTTGCGGATCGAGGCCCGCCTGCTTGACCTGCATTTCGTCGAGGCCCTTGCCCCAGCTGCCCCACACCGTATCGGCCAGCGCGGCGGTGACATCTTCCGTCAGCCCCAGCGCCTTGCCGACATCGCGGATCGCGCTGCGCGGGCGATAATGAATCACGGTGGCAATGATCGCCGCGCGATGCCGGCCATAGCGGCGGTAGACATACTGCATCACCTCCTCGCGCCGCGAATGCTCGAAATCGACATCGATGTCGGGCGGCTCCAGCCGTTCCTTGGAAATGAAGCGCTCGAACAACAGATCGACCTTGGTCGGGTCGACGGAGGTCACGCCGAGCACGTAACAGACGGCCGAGTTCGCCGCCGATCCCCGGCCCTGGCAGAGGATATTCTGGCTGCGCGCATAACGGACGATGTCGTGCACGGTGAGGAAGTAATGCGCGTATTTCAGCTTCCGGATCAGCCGCAGTTCCTTGTGCAGGACCTTCCTGGTCTTGGGCGAAATCCGGACCGGAAATCTCTGGTGCGCGCCGGCCCAGGTCAGGTCTTCCAGATGCCGCTGCGCGGTCTTGCCCGGCGGCACCGGCTCGTCGGGATACTGGTATTTGAGCTGATCGAGCGAAAACGTAACGCGGTCCGCGAACCGCATGGTTTCCGCGATCGCCTCCGGCGCATCGCGAAACAGCCGCGCCATTTCGTGTCCCGGCTTGAGATAGCGTTCGGCATTGGTTTCGAGACGCCGGCCGATGGCGTCGATGGTGGTCTTCTCGCGAATGCAGGTGAGAACATCCTGCAGCGGGCGGCGCGCGGGATGGTGATACAGCACCTCATTGGTCGCCAGCAGCGGCACCCTGGCGGTGGCGGCGATCCGCTGCAGCCGCGAAAGCCGGCGCCTGTCATCGCCGCGATACAACAGGCTCGCCGCCAGCCACACGCCATCGGCGCGGCTGCGCTGCAACAGGTCCAGCAGTTGAAGCACTGTTGCCGCATCGAAGCGATGCGGCAGCGCCAGAACCAGAAGCTGCCCCTCGCTGAATTCGAGGAGATCATCCAGCTTCAGGCGGCATTCGCCCTTGTCGGTCTTGTCGGCATCGTCCCCGCGCTTGCCGCGGGTGAGCAACTGGCATAGCCGGCCGTAGGCGGCGCGGTCGCGCGGATAGACCAGGACATCCGGCGTGCCGTCGATAAAGACGAGGCGCGAACCGACCAGAAGCTTCGGCAGGCATCTGACCTCGGGGTTTTCAAGCTCCTTGTAGGCCCGCACCACGCCGGCCAACGTGTTGTGATCGGCAATGCCGATGGCGGGAAGCCGCAACTCGCTCGCCTGCTGCACATATTCCTGCGGATGCGATCCGCCGCGCAGGAACGAGAAACTCGTGGTGATTCCGATCTCGGCATAAGCCACGCCATCCATGCGGCTCATGCGAACAGTCCATGCACGAACCAGTTCGGCTGAGTGATTTCGCCCTCGCGCTGCGCGATCTCGCGACCGTACAAACCGTCGCGGTACAGCCAGAACCGCAGGCCCGCTTCGTCCTCGACCCGGAAATAATCGCGCGTCAGCATCTCGGCCGGCGAACGCCACCATTCCATGGCGACGCGCTCCGGACCTTCGACGCGCATCACCGTATGGGTGGCCCGCCGCCACTGAAACCACGCCGGCGGCCCATCCGGCACTTCCGCGATCACCTTGATCGCTTCCGGCCGCGCGAACAGCCGCAGCGGCCTCAAGGGAGGTTCGCTCTCCGCCCGTACCGGCCAGTCCGCCTGCTGGGCCGCAGCAAGATGATGCTGCGCCGGTGCCGCCAGTACCGCGCGTTCGGGAATATGGGTGTCCTGCGGCAGGTGCACGACCACGCGCCGTCCGCCGATCCGCGCGGCGATGCGGTCGATCAGGGCGGCCAGTTCGTCGTTGTCATGCACCTTGGCGTCGAGCTCGCGCTGCTGCTGCACAACGATCTCGACCCGGCTGGCCGACAGGCGAATGAGATCGAAGCCGAAACCGGGATCGAGCGGATCGTTCAGGGCATCGAGCCGTTCGCGAAACAGCCGGTCGATCACCTCGGCCTTGGTCACGGGCTGTCCGGTGTCGACCGAGATCGCGCGAACGATCCCGTCGGTGCGGAAGAAATGGGCCTGCAGCCGCCGCGCGCCCTTGCCCTGCCGGTCCATCGCCGCGACCAGCATCCCAGCCAGACGCGACAGCGTTGCCGAGATCACGGCTTCGGTCGCGACCGGTTCGGGGAACCTTTTCTCCACGATGTAATCCGGCAGCGGTTTGCGCGGACTGATCGGCGCATCGCCCTGCCCCAATGCGCCTTCCAGCAGGGTGGTGAAATCAGCGCCGAACCTTGCTGTGATCTCGTGACGCGCGCGCGCGGCCACATCGCCGATGGTTTTCAGCCCGGCGCGGCGCAGGCCGCGGGTGATGGCGTCAGCGGCGCCGAGCGCCGACACCGGCAGCGGCCCGACCGCAGCGGCTTCCTCGCCCTCGGCGATGATTTTTCCCGAAACATGGCGCGTCATCGTCCGCGCGCAGATCGAGGTACTGGCGATGCCTGCGCTGACGGCGAAGCCATGCCGCGTCAGCGCGCCGCAGACGATTTCCATCAGCGCGGCCTCGCCGCCGAACAGATGGGCGCAGCCGGTGATGTCGAGAAACAGGCCATGCGGGGGGTCGAGCGCCACCAGCGGCGTGAAGCGGTCGCACCAACAGGCAATGTCGTCCAGCGCCCTGGCGTCGGCCGCCTCATCGGCATCGAACACTGTTATTTGCGGGCAGATGGCGCGGGCATTGGCGAGCGGCAGGCCGATCGAAAGCCCGAGGCGCGCGGCGGCGTCATCGAGCGCGAAAATCTGCAGCGCGTTGTTTTGCTTGGCGACGACGATGGCGGGTTCGCTATTACCCGGCGCGGCGCTGTCGCGCGCGAGCTGGCGCTTGATGCGGTCGATGGGCAGGCGCGGCAGCCACAGGCTGAGGATACGCCGCCGGTTTCTCGAAAAGGCACTCATCACATTTCCATTCCATGATCCACCGCCCGACAGGGCCATGACGGTTGCGGACGAGCTGCGCGTCGAACACCGGCGCGCCCCACGCGCTCCCAAGCGCCGCAGGCATTGAAGCTGCCGCAGGCGGCGAATGCGCCGCGCGCACGATCCATCGTGTCTCCGCCGTCGAGGGCTGAGGTTCCGCCGCCACCCGCAGCACTAATCCGGTGACTCCGGAGGCCTGCGCCGCCAGCGTCAGCTTGCGGCTGGCGACGAGATCGAGCTGTCGTGTTTCGCCCCAGACCTCCAGCACCACGGCGCCAAGCGCATCGCAGGCCAGCGCGTCGGCGGCGGTGCGCAACGCGGCGTCGATGTCGGCGGCGCGCACCGTCACCACGAGGCGCGGATCGAAGCCGAGTTCGGCCAGTCCGCTCATCGACAGCGCGCCGGATTCAATCTCGGTGAAATCCTGCCGTACCCAGACCAGAGGCCGCCGCGCCGCCGCCCGCCCCGCCAGGCCTGCGATGAAGCCCGTCGCCGCGGCGCTCTGCCGTCCCTCGGCGAACACCTCATGCATCGCGGCCAGCGCGAGGCCGCCCTGCAGCGTCGCATCCGCATCCGCATGCCCGAGCGCCACACGCGCCGGCGCGGTGGCGTCGGCATGGGCCTCGATGCGCTCGATACTGCCGCGCAAACTCGCAAGCGTGTTCGTGCGTGCGCCGCTCATGCGCCGCTCCTCTGGGATGGTGGCCGCCACTGGTTCTCTGGTGAACCTGCAGCCGGCCCATTTGTTCATGATATGTTCTAATATAAAGCTAATAGACCCTGCGGAGTCAATCGAGATCCGCATTCATGATTTTTATAAGCAATCCCAATGGGATCGAAGGAGCCTTCGGCGCCCTACCCGCATTGGCTCCCGGCTCGGCGCAGTGATAGCCTCAACGGGAAGCGGAAAACGCCCATGACCCCAGCGTCCGACACTTCCGGCAACAGCCTCAAAGCCCTGCGCGAGGAGGCCGCCGGTTGCCGCGCCTGTCCGCTCTGGAAAGATGCGACGCAGACCGTGTTCGGCGAAGGCCCGCAGCATGCATCCCTGATGCTGGTCGGCGAGCAGCCCGGCGACAAGGAAGACCTCGCCGGCAGGCCGTTCGTGGGGCCTGCAGGAGTGATGCTCGACCGCGCGCTGGAACAGGTCGGCATCGACCGCAAGAAGGTCTACGTCACCAACGCGGTGAAGCATTTCAAATTCGTGAGGCGCGGAAAAATCCGCCTGCACCAGAAACCGACGACGCCTGAAATCAGGGCATGCCGGCCATGGTACGAACGCGAACTCAAGTCGGTCAAACCCGATCTAGACCATCGATTCCATGAAGCTTGTTCTATTGTTCGGGGATTCATCTGACGAGGGAAGCCTTGTAGCCTGACCGGGTTTGATTCGTGGAATGAGGCAAAGGTCATGGCGACATCGCGACGACCG
>JBAQER010000073.1:0-3101 GCA_049286845.1 Bradyrhizobium sp. | reverse complement strand
TAAAAAGGCCGCGTGATAAGATTCGAACCATGGAAACGCTCGACTAGTCACCCTCATTGAACGCCCGGGGGGACAGATCGACGCGCTACCATCGTTTGGCGTCGGCCCGCGTCAATCCGATGATCCGGGGCAGCGAGCCGGTGTGGACCGGCTCTCCCTTCGCGGTTCCCGGCGGCAACGGCGCCCGTGCGGTCGCGTCCGGAAAACGGGTCTTCATTTCCCGCAGGAAGCCGTCGAGCGTGTCGACGCTGGCCGCCATCTTCGCGATCGCCGCGAATTCCGCGCTGCTGGCGGCGGCCGGCGTGCCGGCGGTCTCGAACGCGGCGCGGTCGGCTTCGCCGCTCATCAGGGGCGCATATTTTTCGCGGAAGCGCGCCAGGCCAATGGCGTCTTCGGCCAGCGCGTATCCGACCACCGCGCGAATCACGTCGCCCCTCTCCACCGCGTTCAGCGGTTTGAAATCGCGCCAGCGATCGGCGTAATACAGCTCGATCTGCTCGGACGCCTCGCGCCAGCGCCGCGACGCCCAGTAGATGTCGGAACGCAGCCGGATCACTTCGCGGCCGCCGATGTTCGAAATGATGTCGAGCGCGAGGTCACGGCGGCCGACGTCGCTCTGGGCGCGCGCCTCCAGCAGCAGCCGTTGCTGACGCAGTTCGCCGGAAAGGTCCGCGATCCGCGTGGTGTGAAGCGCCGATATCGCGCGATCCGGCTTGCGGTTGGTCAGGTAGACCATGGCCAGACGCGCCGCGACCTGGGCGCGCGCCGCGCCCTCCAGCCGTTTGTCGATTTGATACTGCAGGAGTTCGGCGGCCTGATCGAGCAGGTCGACCCCGACCAGCCGGTCGGCGAGCCGGCGGATCATCTCGTCGCCGCGCCGTCCGATCGGCGTCAGTTCGCGGAATTCGTAGAACATCGCGAGCGCGTCGACCGGCGGAAGATCGTCGCCCTTCGGGCTGAGATAGATCTGCGCAAACAGCGCAGCCGCCGCATCCTGCGCAGCCCGCGAAATTTCCGAGTTCGGCTGCATCTTGGTCGCGGTCTTGGCCGCCGCCAGCGATTCGGCGAAGCGCCCGGTATCGGTGTAGATGCGCGCCAGCATCTGCAGCGCCCGGATCTCGACCGCGTCGCCGCGCCACGTCACCGACAGCGTCTCGAGTTCACGCAAGGCGTCGGCCTGGTTGATCTCTTCTCGCCTCTGGCGCAGGAAGACATTGAGCAGCCTGGCTTCGGCCGCGGCGGCGCGGTCGGAAGATTCGATCGCGGCCTTGTATTCGCTCTCGGCATCCTTGTCGTGGCCGAGCGCCTCGGCCAGCCGGCCGTGCAGCACCGCCATCGCCGGCTTCATCTCGGGCGGTATGCCGACCACCTGCAGATCGCTGGCGCGTTTGGCGGCGCCGGAAAAATCCCTGACCTCGAGGGAAGCCCGCATCGCCTCCGAAATCACGATGCGCTGCAGCTCGATCGGCAGCGAGGTAATGGCGAATTCGACGTTCTTGAATTTCTCCCGCGCTTCCGACCACTTGCCCTGCCGCGCAAGGCCGAGCGCCTTCCACAGCTGCGAATCGTAATTCGATCCGATCACGGGATTGGCGAGTTCCTTCAGCCCCTGCTCGGGACGGCCCATCGCGATGCTCGCGACCGCCCGCACCATAAAGGCGATCGAATCTTCCGATCCCGACTTGACGTCGGCGAGCGCGAGATCGGCGGCACCTCTGGCCTCCGGATACATTCCGCGCGACATGTAGAAGCGGGCAAGGTCGAGCCGGGCCTGCGTGCGCTGACCGGGTTCGAGCGCACCTGCCGCGGCGATCAGCGCATCCCGGCGCGTGATGAAGTCCTCCGCCTGGTTCTTCCGCCATTCGGCGACATCGAAAATCGGTCGCACCGCGGTGGTCGCCCGCTCGGCGGCGGAGTCGGCCGATGACAGCGTCAGGCCGCCGGGCCTGCCGATGATGACCTTGTCGGGCGCGACCTCCGCGCGGACGTCTTCGGAATTGGGATGGATGGCGACGCCATGGATCGACTCCAGCAGCGACATCTCGACAAAATCATGCCGCTTGATGAAGCCGCGGACCGGCAGCGGTGCGGTGACCACCAGCAGCATATCGCCGGCATCCGGATCGGTAAGCCGGTGCAGCAGGCCGGGCCTGGACAAGGGAACCGTGACATTGGCGAGCGCTGGATCGGTGATGTTCCGGACCACCACCAGCGGCTGCGGCGGGGCCTGCATCGTATCGGCAAAGGTGAGCGTCCAGCCCGAGCCGCCCTGATCGTCGCCGCTCAGCGACGGCATTTGCGGGCGGTTGAGGCGCATGCGGATCGCCTGTCCCTTGTCGAGCGGGATCCGGCTCACATCGCCCAGCAGCGCCCCGCCCATGCTGCGGATCGGCTCGATATCGATCGGCTTCATTGTATCGAACACCAGCCAGACGGTGTCGGCGCGGCGAAACGCCGCCGCGGGCGTCACCGTGGCAAAGGCGAACGTCAGGCGCAGGCCGTCGCTGTCCCGCCTGGCGCTGACGATCGCAGCCGCTTCGCCGGCCGCCGTGGCCGGCGGGGCCTGAACCGCCGGCGGCGCTTGAGCGACAGGCGGCGCTTGGATTGCCGGAGGCGCCTTGACCTCCGGCGCCGGTTCGAATGCAACGGGCGCCATTTTTGCCGGGGCTTCGGCGGCGGGAGCCGGCGTCTCCCTGGACATCTCATTCGATGGCGGTGCGGGCTGCGGCGATTCCGGCGCGGGCACGCTCTTCGGCGCCGCCTCGGGATTGATTTCGATCTTCGCCTGCTTCGCGATCATCTCCGACGTCGGCGGTAGGATCTCGCCCACCTGCCGCGACGCCGGAGGCTCGACGGACTTCGCGGCCGGGGCGGCTGTCGTCGGAGCGGCTGTCGCCGGAGCATGCGAGGCATCGGCGGCCGGCGACGGCAGCGCCGGCGGTTTTTGCGGCTGCTGGAAGGCGACGTCGATGATGTAGTTCTTCTCCTCGCGGAAGGGGTGGACGTCAACATCGCCGATCAGCGCGACTTGCACCACGGAAGTGTCGCCTTCGATCTTCTGATCGATCGAGGCGACGTTCGACGGCGCCGCCAGCTTGGCG
>JBAQER010000072.1:0-2802 GCA_049286845.1 Bradyrhizobium sp. | reverse complement strand
CGGCAATTCCTCCGCGGCCTCGACGCGATTGCGGCCGCCGCGCTTGGCCTGGTAGAGCGCGGTATCGGCCGCGGCCAGCAGCACTTCGAGCTCGGTGCCGGCGGGCCCGCCGGCCACGCCGATGCTGACGGTGGTATCGACCGGCCCGTCCTCGACCACGATTCCCGAATTGGCGAAGGCCGCGCGGACGCGTTCGGCAGCCATCACGCCCTCTTCCAGCGAACAGGGCAGCAAGGCCGCGAACTCCTCGCCGCCGATTCGCCCAGACAGGTCGGTGATGCGCACGGTGTTGATCACGACGGTGGCGAACAGCTTCAGGATCTCGTCGCCCGCGGGATGACCGAAGCGGTCGTTGATCGACTTGAAATGATCGATGTCGAAGATCAGCGCCGTCACCGGGCGGCCGGCGCTGGCTTCGCGCTCGATCACCCGCGCGCACGCCTCCGCGAAACCGCGGCGATTGAACATGCCGGTCAGGGGATCCATCGACGCTGCGGTCTTGTGCGCGCTCACCGCACGCTCCGACACCAGCATGAAGATCACGAATACGGTTCCAACCGCATAGAGCACGAGTTCAATCGCGAACATCGTGACCCAGATGCTGCCGGAAAACGCGCCGTCACGCGCGTGCAGAAGGTCGCCGAGCAGGATCGGCAGCATCAGCACGAAACCGTGCAGCATCGGCACCACGATTGCCGGCCAGCGCCTTTGTAGCGTCCTGCGCCGCTCGGACCACAGCTCGGTGGCGGTCAGCGCCGCGTAGATCGCAACGATGCCGGCGCCGATCGTCATGCGCAGCGCGGAGGCCTCGGGCGCCAGCGTCATGACGGCAGCGATCCAGGCGATCGCGCCCAGAACCAGCCCCGGCAGATTCGGCTTGCGGCCGTGGAACACGCGCGAGGCGTTCCAGACCATGCCGCAGGCAACGAAGCCGACGGCGTTGAGCGCCAGCGAAAGCACTTCGCCGAGCGTGTTGGCGGCGAGCGTCCAGAGCGCGACCGAGGCGGCACCGAGCAGATAGGCGGTGCCCCACCATTTCAATGCCGGGATATTCTCCTGCTTGCCGAAAAACAGCAGCATGGCTCCCAGCATTGCCGCAACCATCGTAGCAACGAGATAAAGCGTAGAGGTGTCGAGTGACATGGGCCACCTGGCGATTTGTGATGCAGCGTTTCGGCGCGCCCGAAACGAAATACGCGCCATCGCTCTGAACGCTAGGGTCGCCGCCTTGGAAATTCGTTTGCGCGCACAGGCAAGTTTTCAGGAAAAACTGCGTCAACTCGTCGGCAAATACCCGGCAAAAAGGGCGCCGATGAAGCGCCCTTTTCGAAGTTCTTTAATGCCGCATTCGCGGCAAATTTGCACGAAGCAATTAGCGCTTCGAGAACTGGAACGACCTGCGCGCCTTGGCGCGGCCGTACTTCTTGCGCTCGACCACGCGGGAGTCGCGGGTCAGGAAGCCGCCCTTCTTCAGGACGCCGCGCAGATCCGGCTCGAAATAGGTCAGCGCCTTCGAGATGCCGTGACGCACGGCACCGGCCTGGCCCGACAGACCACCACCTGCGACGGTGCAGATCACGTCGTACTGGCCGGCACGGGCGGCGGCGACCAGCGGCTGCTGGATCATCATGCGCAGCACCGGACGGGCGAAATAGACTTCGACCTCTCGGGTGTTGACCACGATCTTGCCGGCGCCGGGCTTGATCCAGACGCGGGCAACCGCGTCCTTGCGCTTGCCGGTGGCGTAGGCGCGGCCCTGCTTGTCGACCTTCTTGACGTATTTCGGCGCTTCCGGCGTGGCCGCCTTCAGCGCCGAGAGCTGATCGAGAGACTGCATGGTGTCGGACATCTTATGCGGCCCTCATGTTCTTGCGGTTCATCGAAGCGATATCGAGCGTCTCGGGTTGCTGGGCCTCATGCGGATGCTCAGGTCCGGGGTAAACCCGTAAGTTGCCGAGTTGCACCCGGCCGAGCGGACCGCGCGGGATCATGCGCTCGATGGCCTTCTCGACCACGCGCTCGGGGAAACGGCCCTCGAGGATCGACTTGGCCGTGCGTTCCTTGATGCCGCCGATGAAGCCGGTGTGGTTGTAATAGACCTTGTTGTCGCGCTTGCGACCGGTCAGCACCACGTGCGCCGCGTTGATGATGATGACGTGGTCACCGCAATCGACGTGGGGGGTGTAGGTCGGGAGGTGTTTGCCGCGAAGGCGCATCGCGACCAGAGTGGCGAGCCGGCCGACCACCAGACCTTTGGCGTCGATCAACACCCACTTCTTCGTCACCTCGGCGGGCTTTGCCGAAAACGTTTTCATGTGAGGAAATCCGTGAAAGGGGATATCGGACGCGACTGCGCCGAACTGCGCGTTTTCTAGATAGGTCCCGCGCGCGCGTCAATGCCGAAATCCGATATTTAGTCTTTTGAAAACAACAGCTTACAAATATGGTGCTATCATACCGTGAAAAACACTAAGCATTTGGAATGGAATAGGTCGACGTCACATGGGCGATCGGATCGGGCGAGGTCCCCGACAGCAGGTTGACCTCGCCGACCGCGAGCCGCTTGCCCAGCTTCAAAAGCCTGGCTTCTGCAAGGACATCCTGCCCCGCCTGCCCCTTGCGCAGGAAATTGATGTTGAGGTTGGTGGTCACGGCAAGGCCGATCGGGCCGATCGCCGACAGCAGCACCACATACATGGCGCAATCGGCCAGCGCCATCAGCGTCGGCCCCGACACGGTTCCCCCCGGCCGCAGCATCCGTTCGTTGTCGCGCTGACGCAGCAGGCAGGTCGTACCGTCGGC
>JBAQER010000071.1:0-4883 GCA_049286845.1 Bradyrhizobium sp. | reverse complement strand
CCCAGAGGACGACCGATCGAGGAACTCTTCCGCTACCCCGTGTGGCGGAAGAGGGTTAACGCAGTCTTAACGCTGGGTGGGTTGTTTGAGATTTTAGTCCCACCCCCCAAGTCGGCTTAACCTAACCCGTCGAGTGTGGCGAAAAAGTGCCCGCAGGTTAAATCCAGGTGGGGAATAGTTAACGTAAACGATCTCTCCCGTCAGGAGAGATCATTGATTTTGTTTAAGAATTTACAAAAAACTACAAAAGACCAAAGCGATCAGCGGGTGATCACCCGGCGCTGTTGCGGACGGCCGACCGGGGCCGGCGGCGTCGGCGGTCCGCCGAAGAGCCGCTCGAAGAACGACGGCCCCGAGCTGCCGAAGTCGTTGTTGAAGGCGACGTTGGACGGCAGCGCCGATCCACTGGGCCGGGCATAGCTCGGATTGGCATGCGCGACGACGTTCTCCAGATCCCTGTTCCTGGAGTTCTTGAGCAGCGCCAGCATCTGCGCGTCGCGGCCATAGAGGTCCTTGCGCAATTGCAGCTTGCCGGCGTCGTCCACGAACGCGGTCTGGTAGGTGATGTTGACCGGCAGCGGGGTCGGGAATTTGAGGTCGATCTCGCTGCGGCCGTACATGCTGCGGATCTTTTCCGGCGTGTATTTGTCGTTCGGCATCACGATGTTGAGGATGGTCGCGGCGTACTGATCCGGATTCTGTACCCGCATGCAGCCATGGCTGAAGGCGCGCTCTTCCTTGGCGAACAGGTGCTTGTCCGGCGTGTCGTGCTGATAGACCAGGAACTTGTTCGGGAAGTTGAAACGGATGCGGCCGAGCGCATTGGCTTCGCCGGGCGGCTGCGAAATGTGGATGCTGCCGTCACGGGCGCGCTCGAGCCGCAGGCCCATGCGTTGCAGCACGGTCGGATCCTGCTGCAGCGCCGGCAAATATTCGTTGTAGATGATCGACGGCGGCACGTTCCAGGTCGGGTTGACCGTGATGAACTTCATCGTCTCGGTCAGCATCGGGGTGGCGTGCGATCCCGGCTTGCCGGTCACCACGCGGGTGGTCCAGACCGGCGCTCCGCCCTGCATCACCTTGAGCGTGAAGTCGGGGATGTTGAGAATGACGTAGGCGTTGTTCAGCGAAGCGACGCCGAGTTGGCGCGGCAGCCAGCGCCAGCGCTCCATGTTGACGATCACGGTATCGATCTGGCGGTCGCGCTTCGGGCTGTTGATCGCCTTGACGGTCTTGTCGTCGAGTACGCCGGTGGCCTTGAGGTCGGCGCTTGCCTGGAACTTGCGCACGGCTTCGGCGACCTTGGCGTCGTAATGGGTGTCGTCGGGATTTTCGGTGATGCCGAGCTTGGCGCGCAGTTGCGGCACCCGCGGATCTTCCGGCGCGATCGCCGGCTGCTTCTTGGTGGCCGCCTTGAACGCCAACGGCGCGCCTTCCGCGATCTGCACCACCGGTCCCTCGCCCTGACCGCGCAGTTCGGCGAGCTTGGCCTTCAATTCCTTGTAGAGCTTGTGCGGCGGGTTGTAGCCCGCGAGCGCGGCCGATGCGTCCTTGGCGGCCGTGACATTCGCCAGCACTTCGGTGGGGTCGGTCGGATGCTCGGGATAGAGGATGTCGCCCGAGACCTGCGACCAGTGCATCCGGCCGCTCTGCGCCTGACGCGCGTAGTCCAGCATGGTGGCGGTCAGCTTCAACTCGGCTTCGGCCAGCGCGTCCGGCGTGGTGGCGGCGGCGAAATCCGGCACCGGATAATCGGCGGCGTTCAGGCCCTCGGCGGCGGCATCCTTGAGCCGCGCAATGACGCCCTTGCCACCGGCGGTCAGGGCGCCGGCTTGCGTCCAGACCGGCGCGTATTCGCGCGCGGTGTAGAACTTCTCGACAGCGGCGCGTTCGGCCTTGCGGTCGAAATAGCGCAGCGACTTCGCGCCCAGCATGTCGCGCAATTTGTCGGCGACCGGCTGGTCCGCGGGCGGGACGTTGCTTGCGGCCTTGACCGGTTCGGTGGCCGGCGCGGCGGCGGCCGCAGCCGGGGGCGTCGCGGCGGGAGCGGTCGCGGTATCCGACGGTTTCGGTTCGGCGGCCTGCTCGGTTGTCTTCTCAGTCGTCTTGGGCTCGCTGGCCTTGGCCGCATCGGGCACCGAGGCGGTGGCGTCCAGTTTGAAGTCGGCGGCGGTCGGGGGCGGCACGTTGGCGGGTTCGGGGCGCGGGATCGCCGCATCGATCGCGAGTTCCGCAGCGCTGCTGCGGGGACCGCTCTGAGCCAGTGCCGAGGTCGCGGATACCGTGAGGAAGGTTGCCGCGACAGCCATCAGCACGCGGTCGTATCCAGCACGGTTCTTCGAACAGTCACGCATCGTCACACCCCTTGGGCGAAACTGCCCCGGCATGGAACAGTTCTGATATCGTCCGTACAGCTTTCGCTAAAGCGCCGGCCTTGTTGGTTCGGAATCAACATTCAGTGACGTGATTGGTTCGTTCCTGAACGTGTTCCAGGTCTCTCCAGTTGCTACGCCTGCACGCCACGATTCATACGCAGACGATACATGCGCCCCGTCGATGCAGCCAGCGCCACCCGGGGCAAGTCACGACAAACTGACTTCAAAGGACCCCCTTTGCAACGGATTGCGCCCCTTTTGCCACGGTCTCTTCCCTTTGTCTGTCACCGTCAGGCAACGGTTCAAAGGTTCTGGAATACGATGTTCCTGAATGTTCTTGGGCTGTTTCGCTTGCAGACACCTCGCCACAATCCCACCTGCGTCTCAGTTTGCCTCGTCCGCGCCGCCGGCGGCCGGATCGTTGGCGGCGGCCTCGTCGAGCTTGCGGTAGAGCGTCGAGCGGCCAATTTTCAGGCGCCGCGCAACCTCGGACATCTGGCCGCGGTAATGCGAGATTGCGAACCGGATTATCTCGCTCTCCATTTCCTCCAGCGGCCGCATCTCGCCGGCGCTCGTCAGCATCGCCAGCGTGCCCGTGGACGGCAGCGGAGCGATAGGTATTTCGTTACCGGATACCATAGCGGGCACCGTCGAATGGAACACCGGACCGACGATCAGGGGTTCGGCATGCTGGAGCGCGTCGGGCGCCGAAGGCGACTGCGCCGCGCCTTGCGGGAAATCGGCCAGGCCGAGCTGGTCGTGGTCGCTCATGACCACGGCGCGATAGACCGCGTTCTCGAGCTGGCGAATGTTGCCGGGCCATTCGAGCTGCGAAAGGTGCGCCATCGCCTCGCCGCTGATGCCGGTGATCGGGCGATTTTCCTCGGCGCAGAACCGCGCCAGGAAATGCCGCAGCAGATGCGGAATGTCTTCGCGCCGTGCGCGCAGCGGCGGGATCGTCAGTGGCAGCACATGCAGGCGATAGAACAGGTCTTCGCGAAACCTGCCGTGCTTGACCTGGTCGAGCAGCCTGCGGTTGGTGGCGGAGATGATGCGGACGTCGACCTTGACCGGCTTGCGCCCGCCGACCGCCTCGACCGCGCCCTCCTGCAGCGCGCGCAGCAGTTTCACTTGGGCGGCCAGCGGCAATTCGCCGACCTCGTCGAGGAACAGCGTGCCGCCGCTAGCTTCGACGAACTTGCCGGTGTGGCGCTCGGTGGCCCCGGTAAAGGCCCCCTTCTCGTGGCCGAACAGGATCGACTCCACGAGATTGTCGGGGATGGCGCCGCAATTGACGGCCACGAACGGCTTCGATTTGCGTTCGCCGCTGCCATGGATGGCGCGGGCGAACAGCTCCTTGCCGACGCCGGATTCGCCCTCGATCAGCACCGGAATGGTCGAGGCAGCGGCCTTTTGCGCGGTGCGCAGCACGGCCGCCATGGTTTCGCTGCGGGTGACGATGTCGGCGAAGGTCAGCCGGCCTTCCTTGCTGTGGCGGATGCGCTGCAATTCGCCTTTCAGCGCGCTGGCGTTGAGCGCGTTGCGCAAGCTGACCTGCAGCCGCTCGATCCCGACCGGCTTGACCACGAAGTCCTGGGCGCCGGCGCGCATCGCCGACACCACATTGTCGATGCCGCCATGGGCGGTCTGCACGATGACGGGGATGTTGAGGCCGGCTTCGCGGATTTTGGCCAGCACGCCCATGCCGTCGAGGCCGGGCATGACCAGGTCGAGCACAACGGCGTCGATGGATTGCGCGTCCGGCGCGGTCAGCGCGGCGACCGCGGCATCGCCGCTTTCGACCACGACCGTCTCATAGCCGCATTTCTGCACCATGTTTTCGACCAGGCGGCGCGCCACCGCATCGTCGTCGGCAATCAAAATGGTCGCAGCCATGGCTTTCCCCGCACGTTACAACTATCTGTCTCGAATCGGGGCACTCTCGCCGATGCCGATTAACGCCCGCTTAAACCTTGCCGTTCCGCATCCATTCCAAAGCCGCCATTTCTCCGGTTGAACACAGGTTTCCAACAAGATGACCTCGCGCTCCTCGTCCACCCTTCGCAAATCGACCGCTCAACGCAAATCGACCGCCACGAAATCCGCGGCCAAAACCAAAGTCGTGCCGAAGGCCGCAGCCAAGCCCGGCAAACTGCCGGAATGGAATCTGGCCGATCTCTATTCCGGGATCGACGCGCCGGAAGTCGTCCGCGACCTGCAGAAGATGGATGCCGAATGCGACGCGTTTGAGACCGACTACAAGGGCAAGCTCGCGGACCGGGCGGCCAAGGACGACGGCGGCAAGTGGCTTGCCGAGGCGGTCAGGCGCTACGAGGCGATCGACGATCTCGCCGGCCGCCTTGGATCCTCTGCCGGCCTGATTCATGCCGGCGACAGCGTCGATCCCGCGATCACGAAATTCTACGGCGACGTTTCGGAGCGGCTGACCAATGCGTCGGTGCATCTGGTGTTCTTCGCGCTCGAGCTCAACCGCGTCGACGATGCGGT